>CAIMZS010000362.1 GCA_903846015.1 uncultured Anaerolineae bacterium
AACAGCTCAAAATTATTATTGACTTTAACTGGGGATTCCCGTAAATTTATTTACAGTCTTGCCTGGGTGGATGAAGATACAATCGTTGCCGGTGGAACAGAATCCATTCTTTGGTGGGATACAAAAACTGGTAATTTATTGAAGCGTGTGCCAAGGCCAAAACTGGACAAACCTTCTTTTTTCTTTGTCGATGCGGCCTTCAGTCAAAACGGGAACCGGGTCGCAGCTGCGGCGCAAGATTCCAATGTGTATTTCTGGGATGCGGCGGTTGAAAAATGGACAGTCTGGGCAGCGACCCCTGACAGCAGTATCGCGAAAGTCAGTTTTAGTCCGGATGGCAGGCTGCTGGTTGCCGGGACAAACAAGGGCCTGCTGTTGATTTGGGATGTTGAGACTCAACAGCTGGTTGCGCAATTTCAGACCACCAATAATGAAATTGCTGCGATCAGGTTTAGCCCGAATGGTTATTATCTTGCTTTTGGCGGATGGAAAGGTCCAATTCGTGTGTGGGGCATTCCATAACCGGACAAAATGAGCGGTGATAGGGTTTAGTATGCACCTGGAGAAAAACCTTTCCACCGCGGACGCAGGGCGCGCAAGAGCACGCGGAGAATCCTTAAAAACTTCGCTTTTAGCGGTGAAGCTTTTGAAAACTGCATTCTTGAGAACGCCATAAAGATTTGGAATGCTGGGGTTGACGAATTTGGATTAATCATGTAGAATACCGTTCGCTTAAGGGCCCATAGCGCAGTTGGGAGCGCGCCTCAATGGCATTGAGGAGGTCGAGGGTTCGAATCCCTCTGGGTCCACTAATCAGTCACAAATACCATTGGTTAAGTTAAAACGAAGCAGGTACACTACAATAAGTGTACCTGCTTCGTTTTAACTTTCAATTCCGCACCTACCCATCCATCATCCAACCCTATTTCTCATGATATGAATTGTCGGGTTTGATTCAAACAACGGGTGACCGCCTCCGTTGGATAAACGCGAAGACTGCCAATCCCAGGCAGACCAGGGCCGCCAACCAGGCGCTTTTCACAACATCGGGCGCGGGGGTTTGTTTGAGAGCGATCCCGACAAACGACCAGACCAAAACCAATAGATAGCCAACGTCGCGCCGGGTAAGCGCCATGAATAATCCTAACAAGCTGGCGATTGCGATCATAATGATCGACCAAACCTGTGCGGTGATTCCAAATCCATTCCAACTAATTGAGAACAAGAAATCGCTGATGTTTGCCACGGTGGCAACAGTGATCCAGCCCAGGTAAACACTAAATGGCACGTCAACGCACCAGCGTTCGGCAGCGCTGATAGTGGTGCGGCCTACATTCAGGCGCATGTAGCTTGCAATCAGCAACCCCAGCAAGGCCAACATCACCAGTACGCTCAGACCAAAATAATTGTAGTGCCAGCAAAACAGCCAGGCACTGTTGGCCAGGCCGCTTAGGGCAAAGAGATAACCTAAACGGCGCAAGCGTGAGCTGGTTTTGTGTGCTGGCCTGAATTGATAGAAAGTGAAGGCAATCCAACCGAGATAAATCAAGCCCCAAATGGCAAAGACGTATCCGGCTGGGACAAAATAGACCTTAAAACGATCGGAGATTGCGCCAGTATTTTGGTTGTTTAGCGGCAGGGCGCTGGCTAGGATGTTGACCGTCAACGTCAGAATGACGGAAGCGGTGTTGGCGAGTTGTCGCAGAGTATCTTTGGACATAGTAATTCCTCATTTTAATATTGGGAAAGGTTTTTACGGTTATTCATTTTCAAGGAAAAACTCTCCCAATTCCTATCAACTTTGCAGGCTTAGGGGTTTGTCATAAATATCAGCCCGAAAATCTGTATTTTCAGAATGTCGTAGGACTCCGCAAAGCTCTTACCGAAAATGAACCCTAGCGCTCCCCTCCCGAACAAAAGCACACCGACTAACAGCACGGCAGCCACTATCGTATAGAGATAAGTGACCTGGTAGTATCTGGCCCAAAAGCTTGTTTTGTCACCGGAATACAGTTTTGTAAATGCCGGAAAACATGAGGAACTCACTAAGACGAACAGAGCAAGCGGCATTTCGGAAATCCGGGTGGCTGCTGAATAGATACCGACAGCATGGTCGTTAAGCATAGAACCAATCATGACCTGATCAATGCGCATGTAGACTAGGTAAGACAGAGAACTGAACATCAACGGCCAACCTTCATGGAGCAGCCGACGAGCCGTTGCAAGACGGGCCACCCACGAAGTAAACGTATTGCCCAGTCGACGGTAAACCATGACAAGGCCCACGGAACTGACTGCCACTTCCGCGAGTCCAACCCAGGCAAAAGCGACAAGGGGCATCGTCAGCAAAATGAGGCCCACTTTAACAGCAGAAAATATAAGGAACGATCCATTCTTGGCATAGACGGTAAATTTGGATTGCACCTGAGACTGAAACCAGAAATCGATAACATCAAATGCCTGAAATATCGTCCCCGCAGAGAAAATGGCCACAAGACATTGCGTGAGCTTGTCGCCAGGTCGCATCAGACATATGGAAATCATCGCCAAACAAAGCACGATAACACCAGAGATGAGTTTTAAAGCAAACGCTGTGCCAAGGATCTCATCACGTCGGGCGGGATCATTTGCGATATCACGCACGACAATTCCGTCAAGACCAAGAGATGCAAGCGCGGCAAAGAGCGCCGCGAACGCCAACGAATAATTATACTTTCCAAACTGCTCCGGCCCCAAATAACGTGCCACCCAAACCCCGACAAGAAGTAATGCCCCCGTCCTCAAGATCTTATCGATGAACAACCAGCCGGTATTGCTAATTATTTTCTGTAAATTATGGCGCCCTTCTAGCTTTGAGTAAAGAAAACCGGGCAAATATTTAAACCAGTTGGCATTCATTGATGACAGGACCTCTTTGGCTACATCATTTCAATGTTGAGAGTCTCGATATTTTGAATGGCAAAAGGATGCTCCGCCTGTCCTGAAGAATTCATCGGAACTTAGGTGTCCCAATGAGCTGCGCGACCACAAGTAGTAGCCTCCGTCAACCTCAATCACCCGCCTAGGCCGCAGCCTAGGTTCTCTTCCAAGATCGCATTCCCCGTCTCTCTAAACGATCACGGCTTTCTGTTTATTCATCCGTAGTTTCCTGATCGTTTTCGTGAAGCCATTCACGTGCCTTGTTGTAAGCTTTTCCGGCTTTATCTTCCAATTCCGGAGAAATGACGCGCAAGAGCTCTTTTCCCATAATGCGGTATTGTTTACCGATCTTGGCAGCACGGATGAGTCCGCTCTTAAGCATCCGAGTCATAGTGCTTGAACTCACCTTAAGATATTCCCGAGTCTCCTTGGGCGTGTAAACGGTGTTTTCCTGTATTTGCATTGATTCCTCTCTGAGAGTCAAACGTGC
>CAIMZS010000363.1 GCA_903846015.1 uncultured Anaerolineae bacterium
ATTTACCCCTGCAGGTAAAACTAACTTGTTTGCTGATCTTGGCAAAAAAACTGTACCCACGCCATACGGCGATTTTATCTTTCATGGAGGGCATCGCTTCTGGCATGCGCCTGAAAGCATGCCGCGGACTTATATACCTGACAATGAAGGTGCAACCGTCAGTTCTATCCCAGGTGGCGTACGGATTGACCAAGCAGGTGATTCGTGGACACATATCGCCAAAAGCATTGAGATCCGATTAAATCCCGAACGCCCACAAGTGATCCTGCATCACGAAATGCGCAATGATGGCGCATGGACGGTAAAACTAGCCCCGTGGGCCTTAACCATGTTGCGCCAGGGTGGGATTGGCATCTTTCCACAAACGCAAGGAAATATTGACCCTGCCGGGCTACTTCCAAATAGGCAAATCACCTTTTGGCCTTATACACAAATGAACGATCCTCGTCTGCTTCTTCGCGACGATTGTTTCCTCCTAAAAGCAACCCCCAGCCTGCCTCCGATAAAATTTGGTTACTTTAATCCACTGGGTTGGCAGGCTTACTGGATCGATGGGATTTTATTTGTTAAACGTTTTGACGCCTTGCCTGATACCCATTACCCAGATGGTGGCTGCAATACTGAATCGTTTTGCAATGATCAATTCGTGGAACTTGAAAGCCTTGGCCCGCTAACCATGCTAAATCCTGGCGACACCATCTCTCATCAAGAAACCTGGGAATTGTATGACAACATCGACCAGCCATTTATCCCGGAAGCCATAAAAGAACTGGTGGCAATGCATAAGTCTTTTCAAAAATGATATTTTCCCTTAAATTTCAAGAATATCGCCCAATGTGAAAATTGGGCGATATAATAGTGGGGCTCTGTCTTGAAGATAATTTTATTTATTTTACAAGGATGAAGAATGAATTTAAAGCAAGTTTACATTGGGACTGATAGCGGCGCAACTACATCCAAAATCGGTGCCGTATGGAGTGATGGCACGACCATTTCAACCAAATTGCTTCAGCGATCAACCAATTCAGAATTTGGTCCCGAGGCAGTGGTACGAAGTTGGGTAGAAGCTGTGAGTGAGTATCTTGAACAAAATGAGTTGACCTGGGATCAAGTTTCTGGTGTTGGTCTGGCAATTCCTGGCCCATTTCTGAGTTATGGCGTGCTCGATCACACTGCCAACATGTCCGATGAGTTCGCCGGTTGGGATGTGCACAGCGCCTACAGCAACGCCTTAGCGCAAAAAGCCGGGCGGGCAGTGCCATTGGTAGTTGGCAATGATGGTAACTATGGTGGCGTAGCCGAAGCCCAACGTGTGCGGGGGAATACCAACAGCAGCGTGTTAATGCTAGCGCAAGGCTCCGGACTGGGAGCGGCATACATTGACCGGCATGGACTGCCGCTCGATGGTGATACGCTGGCGGGGATGGAAGGCGGCCATATGCCGGCACCTTTGCACCTGTTAAAAATGAAGCCTTATCCTTGCGGATGTGGAAAAGACTGGGGTTGCGTGGAAGTTTACACAACCATATCCGGCCTTCCTTACCTACTGGCAGAAAAACTAGAACAATATCCCAACCATGATTTAGCCTTATCCAAGGCTCCCATTAAGGAAAAGGTACTTTCACTGCGCGGATTGGCCCAAAAGGGCGACCCACTTGCAAATGAGATTTTCGATTTTCAAGCCCGGGTGATGGGATATCATGTGGCCAATCTAGCAATGGCGTTGGATCCATCCATAGTAGTAATCGGCGGCGGGCTGATGGATCCCGAAAATACCACCGGAGCCTTTCGGGAACGGTATTTGCGCATACTGAGAGAGACTGCCATGCCCTATCTCTGGTCGTCCCAGCGCAAGCACATCAGCATCGTACCCGCCACCCTGGGTGATCTATCGCAAGCCATTGGCGCAGCATTAGTCGCACTTTATCAGAGCAGATCTTAAGATATATTTTCCAAAGACGCTGACTGCACCAATCCAGATGCGGTCAGCGTCTTTGATTTTTTTAATCGCAGATGTATTTTCCAATTCAAACATCTGCTTCCAAAAAACTCACCTGAAATGATCGCATCAAAAAAACGTCCTTCCCGCGCGAAACTTCTCGAAAAAATCTCCCATCTTGAAAAGCTGGGCAGTATTAGCGCTACATTAAATTCAACCATGGATTTGAATCAATTAATAAAATTGATCATTGATACCGCAGCCAATTTACTGGTTTGCGAGACTGTCTCGATCCTGCTCTACGATGAAGAAAGTTCAAGCCTTTACTTCACTGAATCTAGCAAATCTGATGTAGCAAAACTTGCACAAACACGTGTGCCTCTTCAAAACAGTCTTGCAGGGATAATCTTTATTGAAAACAAACCTCTCATCCTGGATAATGTAGCAGAAGACCCACGTCATTTCTCGCTGGCTGCCAAAAATGTCAACTTCCAAACTCGTTCGCTCGTTGGAGTGCCGATGCGCATCCGCGATAAAGTCACTGGGGTTGTGGAGGCATTAAATAAAATTCATGGCAGTTTCACTCAAGATGATCTTGAAATCCTGACTATAATCGCTTCACAAGCGGCAGTCGCAATTCAAAATGCGAAACTTGTGCAAGATTTGCAAGATGCCTATAATACCACTCTGGAAGGATGGTCAAGCGCACTCGATCTACGCGATAAAGAAACCAACGGACATGCAGGACGCGTGGCAGAGATGACAGTAGAATTAGCCAGAAGAATGGGGAATAATGAAGAGCGCCTGGTCATTTTTCGCCAGGGAGCCCTATTGCATGACATTGGCAAGATGGGGATCCCTGATCATATTCTTAACAAACCAGGTCTACTGACAGAATCGGAAATGGACATCATGCGCCAACATCCCGGTTATGCCTTCGAACTGCTTTCCCCCATTACCTTCCTGCGGCCGGCATTGGATATTCCATATTGCCATCACGAAAAATGGGACGGGAGCGGCTATCCACGTGGATTAAAGGGCGAGGAAATACCATTGGCTGCGCGTATATTTGCAATCGTGGACGTCTGGGATGCGCTAACTTCAGAACGTCCGTACCGAGGGTCGTGGCCCAAGGAAAGAGCTCGCGCTTATATTCAGGAACAAGCTGGCATACACTTTGATCCTGAGCTTGTAAAAACTTTTATCCAAATGCCAGATTTACTGAGTAATCAATCCACCCAACCTGGAAGCGCTATCAACGATGGTAATCCAAGAATTTCATTAGAATAACAATCACTCACCCTTCGCCAACGCAAGAATCTCTGGCTTACCTGACAATTCTTTAACCAACTTACCATCTCGCATTTGAAGGACACGGTCACAATATTGAACCATGCGGAGATCATGTGTGACGATGATACCTGCACGATTGTTTTCATGGATCAGGGCGGAAAAAGTGCGGACAACCTGAAAAGCTCGCTCGGTATCCAGGCTTGCAGTGGGCTCATCAGCCAGTACAACCGTGGGGGCATGGATCAGCGCGCGGGCAATTGCCACACGCTGCTGTTGACCACCTGACATCTGGTTTGGCAGATTGTTAAGTCGGTCGGCCAAACCCAGACGAGCCAAAAGCTCCCTGGAGCGCATTTTTCCAGCCTTATCTAGATTTCCATTTAAGCGCAGCATAAACTCGACATTTTCGGCAGCAGTCAGAAATGGAATCAGGTTATTCGATTGGAAGGTAAAACCTATTTTTTCGCGCCGAAGGGCCACCCTGCGAGTCTCTGACATACGCGCTAGATCTTGACCATCGATAAGCACCTGCCCGCTTGAAGGCGTTAGAAGCGCCGCCAGAATCGATAACATGGTGGTCTTGCCTGATCCGCTTGGCCCAACCAGGGCCACAAATTCACCATGATCGACCCGAAATGAAACACCATCAACGGCATTGATCGGTCCGGAATCACTTTCAAATGTTTTAATTACATCACGTACTTCAAGAGCAAGCGCGCTCATATCAACATCTCCTAAGAAAGGCGCAATGCCTTGAGTGGTTCAATTCGCACCGCATAGAACACCGAAACCAGCCCACCCAATGGACCAATTGAAAGCAATGCGGCGATGGCAAGCGCAGAGGCGTTGCCATTAAATGACAATGGAACCGTTGGCGGGAAACCAAGCGAAAACAAATAAGTCATCAACCCGCCAATGGCAACACCTATGGCTGTCACAACACTGATTTGAATGATTGCCGAAACACCTACAACTGTGTTGGAAGCGCCAATGGCCTTGAGCACACCAATCTGAGGCACCTTCTGCAATATCTGGATTTGGAAAAAACCTCCAATCACCAATACGCCAATTAATAACGTAAAAAAGCCCTGAGTTTGCACTGTTCCCTGCTGTGCGCTGTATCCAGGAACATTATTGATCGTTGTTTGGATATCCGCCACCTGGATATTTTCCACCGAATCGTGCAGCTTTTGCCCCATTGCTGCAGCCTGAGACGGGTCTTTCAGCTTGACAACGATCACGTTAATAGCTGGGGTAAGGTTATTCAACTCTGCCTCAGACTTGGGGCGCACCCGCTCCCAAACAAAAGGCGGGATAAAGATACTCGGTTGGAAAAAAAAGGCCTGCCCACTGGTGATGCCCACCACCTTCAGTTCAAAAAACTCGTCTTTGGTGCCCTGGGTGGATCGGATCGTAATAAAATCGCCCAATTGGATCTTGGATCGATCAACTACACGCTGATCTATGATGACTTCACGGGATTGGTCCGTCAGAAAAGAGCGGCCTGCTGTAATCAAGGGCGTACCGGGCTGGCCGGACTCAACCCCCAACAACGAAACCTTGAGAATCTTATCATCTGGAAGCAGGATGGCGGTATTGGCCGCGGAAACCGAGCCAGCACTGTCGACACCCTCCACACGGCGAACAGCCCGCAGCGTCGTCTGGTTGAGGCGGCTGGCGCTGATGATGTAATCAGCCTTCTCGAGAAACACCACCAACTGACCGTCTATCTTGGAAATATACTCACGATTGTTGGTACCCAGTCCTTCGCCCAGGGCGGCGATGAACAACACCAACAAAGTAATCAACGCTATCACCATGCTGACAAGCAAGAAGCGTCCACGGTTTCGCCAGACCTCTTTCAAGGCCAGATAAGAAGCAAGAAAAATACTATTCATAATTTACTCAGGTTTGATTGGAGAATCAAAAGGTGTCGACCAATCCATGCCCAATACTCCGCCCAGGAGCAAATCGATCGGGGGATGGTCTGAAATATCGTCATAATAATACGGCAGGCGGATGCGGCCATCCTGGCCAATGATAAACAGCCCTGACATTTGAAAGGCATCCTGCCCGGGTGGAGGTAGTTCAGCTTTCCAGCCTTTTTCGGCAAGCAAACGCTTATTCGATTTCATAACGCGCCGAGAAAACACCGACTGCAGCAAGGTTGCCTGGCCCAACCCATAGGCGTGATAACAATTGCGATCCGGATCCGCCAGGCACAAAATACCCGGCGCTCGTTCGGAACAAAAAACCCTGGCTGTTTCAACCGTACCCTGAGTGATCACTGCAAGCATCAATTTATGTGTTGCCAGATCAGGGATTTGCTGAACCAGGGAATCGATCATTTCTTTACACTGGGGACAACCAAAATGGCGCGTAAAGGTAAGCAACAAGGTGTGATCCTTCCAAAGCGATGACAGCCTGGTCAGACCGCCATCCGTATTCGGAAGTTCAAAATCTGGAGCAAGTTCGTTAAATTTAAGCTGCTCAATTTTTGCCATGATTAAAATTTTAGCACAAGTTGGTTGCAAAACCTCTCAAATTTCCGGGTGAAAATGGAAATTCAAACAGAATGATAACACAGTCACCCTGCTCAGTTTGCTTGACAGTCACCCAGCGCAGGATATAATTGAAAATGGTTTTCAATATCACTAAGGAGGTATGATGACATCTCATTTTTTACGAAATTTTCTGCGCTTGCTGTTTGCAGCATCCCTGGCGTTGAGCGGTTGCACATCTGCGTCTGTCAGCATCAACACACCGCAAGCGTTTAAGGTGCTGGTAGTGGAATCCTTCCTGGCAGATATCGTCCAGCACGTTGCTGGACAGCGAATACAGGTTGAAACCCTCATACCGCTCGGCATGGATCCGCATACCTACCAACCCACTCCACAGGATGTCGCGCGCATTGCAGAGAGCCAGATGTTGATCGTTAACGGAGCACACTTCGAGGAATGGTTGGCAAAATCGCTTGAAAATGCCGGTATGCACGGCCCTGTGATTGAGGCCTCCAGTGGGTTAATCAGTAGAAAACCTGGTGCTGATGAGGTGATCGACCCTGGGCATGTTGGCGATCCGCATTTCTGGCTTGATCCTAATAATGTGATCAAATATGTGGAAAACATTCGAGATGGGCTGGTGGCTGCCGACCCGGGGGGGAAGAGCGAATACAGTAGCAATGCAGCAGCTTATATTGTTCAGCTGCAAGAACTGGATGTATGGATCCAATCCAAGGTGGCACAAATTCCATCCGAAAACCGGCTGCTGGTGACCAATCATGAATCTTTTGGATACTTCGCCGATCGTTACGGTTTTTCGATTGCCGGCACGGTCATCCCGAGCACGAGCAGCGAAGCATCTCCATCCGCACGACAGATGGCAGAACTAATCGACCGGATCAGGCAAACCGGGGCAAAAGCAATTTTCCTGGAAAGCGGGGCAAACTCGCAGCTAGCTGATCAAATTGCCCAGGAAAGCGGAGCGAAGGTGGTGACTGATCTCTACACGCATTCCGTAACTGCCGCAAATGGAGCAGCGCCCGGTTACATTGAGATGATAAAGCACAATGTCGACTTGATCGTTGCTGCGTTGAAATAATCAACCGACACTTATCAGCCTGAAATAACGCGGCTGCCGAATTTACTTTTCAGGTTCCACCAGAAGGCTTTTATATACCTTCATCAACTGAACGGCGATATTTTCCCAGGCGTACAGCCGCGCATTTTCTGCGGCGTTGCGCCCCATTTGATGGCGAAGATCAGCATCCGCCATCAGGGTGGTCAGCCGGGCGCAAAGGGCGTCCGAGTCGCCGTTGGGGACATGGTAACCGGTTACACCATCCCGCACTAAGAAAGCAAGTCCGCCGACCTGAGAGGCGATTACCGGTGTGCCACAAGCCATCGCTTCCAGGGCCACCATCCCAAAGGATTCATAATGCGATGGCATGACCAACACCTCAGCGGCGGAGTAATAATACGGCAGGGTGTCCTGTCCACGTTTGCCCAGAAATACCACCATGCGGTCCATTGCGAGTTCATGGCACAACTCGTGCAGATGAGTCATTTCTAAGGTCATCTCATCCGGGCTGGCGTTGGGGTCACCGCCAATGATGGCCAGGTAGGCAGGCTTCTCCATTTCGCTCATGCGCATGCAAGCCACTGCGCGGATAAGGGTGTCGATGCCCTTTAACGGTTCAATGCGCCCAACAAACAGCACCATACGGTCTTCTTTTGGGATGCCAATATATTCCCGGGCTTCATCAGGCGAAATTGGATAGAAATGCCCGGTGTCCACACCGGGGGGAATAACAACCACCTTGCGAGGATCGGCCTTGTAAAGCCACTGAAGCTGGGCAAGCTCGGCCAGCGTAGCGGCCACGACGCGATCGACACGCGCCAACACTTTGCGTTCGCCATCCAGGCGGTAAGCGCCTTCTTTCTCGGCATCCGAAGTGGCGATGCGATTTTTCATTTCGCCGAGGGTGTGGAACATGTGGACGATGGGCACCTGCCAGGTATCCGCCAGCATGCCGGCCGCGATCCCAGACATCCAGTAATGGGAGTGGATCAGATCGTAGCGCAGACCCTTTTCGGCGGCAAATTTTTGAACTCCCTCCACGAACTGAGGGATATGGTCGGGAAGCTGCTTTTTAGGGAAGGGCTGTTCCGGCCCGGCGGGGACGTGTACAACGCGATTGCCATAACCAAGATCATGTAAAACATGCGGAACATGTTCATCCTGGGAGCGGGTAAAGACATCGACGTGAACCCCCAAACGGCCCAGTTCACGGGTGAGGTCACGCACATAAACGTTCATTCCGCCGGTGTCTTTGCCTCCAAGGGTTGCGAGAGGGCAGGTGTGGTAAGAGAGCATCGCAATTCGAATCATGGGGCTAATTTTACGCCACCTTAGTGCGATATTGCGGATTTCGGCAGAATCCTGTATAATCCCGCTTCGCTGAAAGTGCCACCATAGCTCAGTTGGTAGAGCAGACGATTCGTAATCGTCAGGTCAAGGGTTCGACTCCCTTTGGTGGCTCTGAATTTAACAGTGATACTCTCTTCATATATTAAGTATATGGCTACAGGGAGTATCACTGTATGTTTAAGAGCGAATTTAATAAGCAGACGATTCTTGATTTTTCTCAGGGGGGTTATCTATGAACACCGATTTCCTTCGGCGCTATTTGCTTTTCCCTGGATGGAAAACACAACCAAGGCGAAATTCAGGCCTTGTTCCGCACAAGAAAGCCATTATCCATTTATCAAGTATGCAATACTAACTCACTTTGCATCTATAATAAGCCCATGCGTGGCAGTGATTGGCGTTCATTTCGAAGAAGTCTGGCAATTGCCCGGCGGTTGCTAAAGGGTTCTGCAACCCCGACTGAACTGATCCAGTATGTGCTGGAAGTCGAGGGCCAGGATGCTTACCCCGAAGCAAAATCGGCGCGCGAGAAGGCTTTTAAGCGTGACCGCGAAAATTTGCGCAGCCGCCTGGGTGTTGAGTTTCAATACTCACCATCCAAAGGCCAATATACGATCATCGACCCCGGGTCTCTCTTTCAGTTTGAGTTATCTGAAGCGAGCGTGCGTGCCGTGGCCTTGCTGGCGCAAACGTTTGGCGGGCAGGTGGGCGAGCATTCCGAAATTCAGGACTTTCTGGATGAATTGATCGCGGCCTTGCCGGTTGAGACGCGCCGTTCCCTGGAAAACCCGGTCATCCCGATTGACCTTGAACTGCTCCAATCGATCGATCCAAATGGCATTCCTCACCATGTTTGGACTACCGCCTGGCGCGCGGTAAAGACCCACCGCAAGCTGGGTTTTAACTACATATCGCCATCCTATGCAGATCACCGCAAGGTTTTTCATGATGTCCTGCCTTATCGTATCCAATACCAGTGGGGTCATTGGTATTTGCGCGCTTACCGTGTCCTTCGTCGTGATATGGATGGTCAGGAAAACCGACAGGGTGCGCATCTGCGTTACCGTTTGAGCTACTTGCAGGATGATGAGCAGCTCTCTATTTCACCCATCATCATGCCCCAGCCACCCAGCCCGCCGCGCTACCAGGTGCATTACCGCTTGCTCCCGCCGCTTTCACGCGGGGTGGTCAGCCGGCATTTTGACGAGATGCAGGTCAGGCAACTGGAGGATGGCAGTGTGGATATTACCGGCTGGTGCGAAGATGACTGGGAAGCCGGGCGGACTCTGCTGTCCTACGGACAATTCTGCATCGTATTGGGCGGCGATGAAGTTCTGGCCTGGATGGAGGGCACCATTCGCGGAATACGGAAAAATTACCCGCATATTTTCAACCAAAACAAAGGGTAGTCCTTATAAGCGGGCTACCCTTTTTGTTATTATAGTATCAGGGGCTACAAATGGGGACGAAACTGATGTACCCGGCGTCTGGGGGACGCCGGGCAAAATAAAATTCTCTGGAGGTGGTTGAATGAACTGGAAAGCGCTGCAGCAAGGCCTGGTCATATTTTTGCTGTTTTGCATAGTTTTAATTCAAGGTATTCAGGTGGGTCGTGAGTACCTGGCCGATAAAAACTGCCAGTCGGTTGTCTCAAGTTATCAGGGCGTGATCAAAGCCCAGAAGGATGTCTATCTGGGTTTG
>CAIMZS010000364.1 GCA_903846015.1 uncultured Anaerolineae bacterium
GCATGGTACCCGGTTCTGCACGGGCATGGTACCCGGTTCTGCACGGGCATGGTACCCGGTTCCAGCGATAGTGCCGGTTCTAGCGCGGCCACGGCCACGGGCATTGCTGGTTTCGATACGGGCGAAAGAGTATAGCCCTACTCAACCAGCTTTTTCAACCCGAATGAAATCCACCCAAATGATTCACTCAGAATACCAAAAGGAGGCGTGTTTTGATCCCTAAAACCAAAGTTGAAATCTTTTGCACATCCAATGATCATTCTTTGCAACGGATCTATACTGGTTTCCGGATGCTGGAACAGCAAGGCGAGATCAACCTTTCTTATCAAATCTACAAGAACCGGCGACCTTTCCCGGCGCTGGAATCTCTGTCCTGGCCGATGAATTTGTTGGTCAAGATCAATGCTTCAAAACTGCTTCTGTTTGATATGAATGATATGGATGGCATCTGGTGGAAGGACCTTGAACAGGTGGATTTTTATTTTAAACGCAGTTTTTCCGCCCAAAATATCGGACCGGACTTCGCCTACAAGAAGGTCTTTCCATTTGGCTTGAATTATATGTTGTATGAAAACCGTCCCAGCTGGTTTGCTCTCAGGCGGATTGTTTTGGAGAAAACAGCCTCTAAAATGCTCAAATCTGCAATCGCTACTTTGGGCTTTCTCAATCTGTTCTCAACTCGCCTTTACCATCTGTCTGCAGGGAATGGTTATGCTGAACCGGATGTCTCATTAAAACCCGGTGTGATTTTCATGACCCGCCTCTGGGATCCTCAAAGATATCAAGGCATCGATCGTGAAAATACGATAGCTATGAACGAGTTCAGGGTGGATTGTATTCGCAAGCTCCGGAAGGCCTTTGGTTCATGCTTTCTGGGGGGGCTGGATCCCAATGATTACGCGTATGTCCCCCGTCAATTTGCTGACTGCCTGGTTGAAGACGCCTGCAGCTGCTCCCAGGGAAATTATTTTCGCCTGTTGAAGCAGTATCCAATTGCGGTGACCACACGTGGTCTGGGAAATTCGACCGGATTTAAATTTGCTGAATATCTCGCCTTTTCGCGTGCAATCGTCTCCGAGAAGCTGTACTTTCAAGAGCCAGGGTTGGAAGCCGGGAAGCATTACCTGGAATTTACCAGCGCGGACGAATGCGTCGAAGCTGTCTCCACACTGCTGGAGGATGCTCAGCTTCGTCAAAAGCTGATGGAACAAAGCCACGCCTATTACCAACAGTATCTGCCCCCCGATGTAACCATGCGGCGCATCCTTTCTCTCGCTTCAGGGGGGCTATCTTGAATATCCTGATTGTCAATACACGCCACTACAATTACGGCGGCGACAGTGTTTACGCCTTTAACCTGGCGGAACTGCTGCGCGAGCGCGGCCACCAGGTCAGTTTCTTCGCCATGCAGGGCGATGCCAATCTGCCTGACCCCAATACCGACCTGTTCGTCTCGCACATTGACTACCGCGCCTTGAACCAGCGCAAGAATCCCATCACCGCCCTGAAGGTGGTCACCCGTTCCATCTATTCCACCGAAGCGCGCCACAAATTCGCCCAAATATTGGACCGCACCAGCCCGGATATCATTCACCTGCAAAGCATTCATGCGCATATCACCCCATCTGTGATCTATGAAGCGCGGCAGAGGCGCATTCCTGTGGTGTGGACGCTTCACGATTACAAAACGATTTGCCCCAACT
The DNA here is from genome assembly GCA_903846015.1 of uncultured Anaerolineae bacterium. Taxonomy (GTDB): domain Bacteria; phylum Chloroflexota; class Anaerolineae; order Anaerolineales; family Villigracilaceae; genus UBA5195. The sequence continues at coordinate 1,704 of CAIMZS010000364.1, forward strand.
CTGCCTGTTTGATCGATAAGACCGGTGACATTTGCGAGGCCTGCCAGGGTGGAAAATTCTGGCAGGCGCTCGTAAAACGCTGCAAAAAAGATTCTGTGCTGGCTAGTGGGATGGCAAGCCTGGAAGCCTATGCCCATGACCTCATGAACGTGCGCACGGCGGTGGACGCATTTATTGCGCCCTCCCGTTTTTTACGGGAACGGCTGCTCTTGAACGGTTTTTCGCAAAAAACGGTGCACCATCTTCCGAGTTTTCTGCCTTCCCACCTGTTTCACCAGGCTGGTCAAGATCAAGGCTATTTGTTGTTCAAAGGACGCTTGGAGGGCCTGAAGGGCCTCTTTGTCCTGGCAGATGCGGCCCGTTTAGCGCCGGATGTGCCGATCATCGTGGTGGGCAGCGCGGCCCCCAATATTCTCGATCAATTACCCGGGCTGCTGCCCCCCAATGTGCAATATCTTGGTTTCAAAACCGGGCAGGAACTGTTTGATATAACGTATCATGCCAGGGCCTTATTGTTCCCGTCTCAATGTTATGAGAACCAGCCTCTCAGCATCCTGGAGGCTTTTGCGTGTGGGAAACCCGCCATTGCCACGAACATTGGTGGAATGCCCGAATTGATTGGCGCTGACCGTGGGTTGTTGGTGCCCTTTGGCGATCCGCGCGCCCTGGCGGATGCCATGCAGAAAATCACTTCTGATCCCGTTCAAGCGCGCCAACTTGGGGCCAATGCCTTTGAATATGCGCGCTCCAACCACTCGCCCGATTCTCACTATTTGCAGTTGAGCCAATTGTACGACGGGTTACTTTCACGTTGAAATAGTATCTATGGATTCAACCACCTTTCTTTTTGTTTCCCCCCACCTGGACGATGCCATTTTCTCTTGCGGTGGCTATGCCTACCAGCTTGCCAGCGCGGGGCAGCGAGTCATCATTGCCACTTTCGTTACCGCAGACGCATCGGGCGGATCCGCGCTCAGTTCCGCCGCCCGCCGTGACCTGCGCTGTTGGGGCGGCGGCCGCGCTATTTTCGCTCGCCGCTGTTCCGAAGACGTTGAAGCGGCCGAAGCATTGGGAGCCTCGACGGCGCATCTCGGTTTGTTGGATGCCACTTATCGGCAGGATGAAAATCATCAATTTCTTTATGCAGATAGTGTTCTCGCAGCCCCAGTACATTCCCATGATGTGCGAGTATTCAAACCAGCAGCGCAGCGCGCACTGGCTGCACTGCTGCTGCAGTATTCAGACCAAACGCTCACTGTAGTTTGCCCTCTGTCTATCGGCGGACATGTGGACCATCGCATCATTCGTCAGGTGGTGGAAGCGCTGACGTCCCCCCATCAGCGGCTGTATTACGAAGATTTCCCTTACGCGCTGCATGGCAGTTCCACAACCCTGACATCAGACTTAGCGCCCATTACAATAAAGCTGCGTGCCGGGGATGTTGAAGCCCGTCTGGCGGCTTGCGCAAGTTACCGTTCTCAATTGCCAACGCTCTTTCACGCCCGCCTGGATATTCCGCATCTTATCCGCAGGCGGTTTTCCTGGCTTGCGCCGCTCGCGCCTGTGAGCATGAGTCTCGCAGGCGCCACGCGCCGAATGCGCAATACCATTTGCGAGCACATACAACAAATAGATGGTGAGTGCTATTGGAAGACAAAATCATGAACCCGAACAATGCCCCAAAAAGAGAAAACATCATGCCTGAACCAGCCCTGGTGCGCGCGTTGACCGAGAAGTTATACCAAATCGTCAAGAAAGAGGCATACATCATTCCCGATTGGATCCCCGCCGGGACGCTGCTGCTTGAATTGTCCGGACGTGCCTGGATGGCACTGCGCGGGCTGTTTTACCGCCCGTTCTTTGGTGAAGTGCGCGGTCTATTGTTTGTTGGGCAGCGTGTCCGGCTGCGCGCCGCGAAACGCATCCACTTGGGCAGGAACGCATCCCTGCACAACCACGTCTATATCGATGGCTTATGCCGGGATGGCATCAACATCGGGTACAATTTCACACTGCGTGAAGAATCCATTATCGAATCTACCGGTATCTTGAGCGCGCCGGGGGATGGACTGGAAATTGGCAATAACGTGGGCATCTCACAATATGCTTTTATTGCCGTGCGTGGAAAAATCAGAATCGGCGATAACGTTATCATCGGTCCGTATGTGAAGATTTACTCGGCCAATCACAATTTCGATGACCCTGACCGTCTCATTCGCGAACAGGGCGAAAGCCGCCAGGGGATTGTGATTGGAAATGATTGCTGGCTTGGCGCGGGAAGCACCGTGTTGGATGGTGTGCATATCGGGGATGGCTGCGTTATCGCGGCAGGCAGTGTGGTCACCAGGGATGTCCCGCCGTACTCAGTGGTAGGTGGAATTCCTGCAAAGCTGCTAAAAAGTCGCAAGGAAGCTTGATGCGATGAAAGGTAAAATCTTTTACGAGAAGCTGGTTGCACGATCAGAATTGTTATAGGGGACTGTTTGAGTAGATCAGAGTTCTCGATGAAACAGGAAATTATGCCCCATGACGTCAAAAATCAGTTTTTTGGAAAAAATAAGGATAGCTACAGGTCGGTTGGTTGGCTTGTCCCTGATGCCACTTGAGCCCTTATTGTCCAGGTATATCACGAACAGGCTGGTTGTATTATTCGGTCACTTCTATCCCAATGCTGCTGGAGAATTTGACGAAAACCAGATCCGTTCAAATTTGCGTTTTTTACGCGAACACTGCAATGTTTTGCCTCTGTCAGAAGCACTGAGCAGGCTGCAGGATGGAAAGATTCCATCGCGATCGGTTGTGCTGATTATAGATGATGCAACCAGGGGCTTCTACGAACGTGGCTGGCCCTTGCTTGCCGAGGCAGAAATTCCTTTTACACTGGCAGTCATCCCTGGCCTGATTAAAAGCGACACAGATGAACATTATCTCGCCCTGCTGATGCGGATTGGCGGGCACCTATCCTTGAGGAAAGAGGCGGCTATTTTGGAGCGCGCCTTTGCATGGCTGGGCAGTTCCCCAGTGTCTGAACCCGGTTTTGAGTTCGTGTTTCGCGAGGCCCAAAATTGAGCCGCGCGAAGTTGATCGATTTTATCGAGCACATGGGCATTCCCGCCGATCAATTCATGACCTGGGATCAGATAACCGTACTCGCAGAAAATGGCCGGGTGGAATTCGCCAGTCATTCCATGTCACACAGCAATTTCGCGAATGTTTCCGGTGAATGGCTGCATTGGGAACTGGAAAAATCCGCCGAATTAATTCGGGAACATACCGGGGCCAATATTACCTCGTTTGTGTTCCCGTACGGGGACACAAACGAGGCCACATGTGAAGTACGCAAGGGGTTGGCCGGCTGTGGATATGAAAACGCGTTTTTAACATCTCCGGGGACAATTGGGAAAAATTCAGATCGTTCCTGTATGCACCGCATGAAAGCAGAAGTGGAGCCCAGATTCTTCCGCCTAAATTCATCTCCGGTCATGTGCAATTTGGTTTGTGATACATTCTTGCTCAAGTTGAATTGAGCTAAAAATTCATGGATTGATGGTACCCGGTTCTGCACGGGCAAGGAATTCCAGCTTGAACAATTTTATCAACACACACCACCCAATTGAACCAAATCCCCAAACACTATTTCCGATCATTCAAGCGCACGGCCGCAGCTGCCCCGAAGCGCTTGCCATCCTTTCGCCCGACAAAAAACCGATCAGCTATGGCCAACTGGCCAGCCACCTCGAAGCCACAGCGCTGCGCTTGAGCCAGTTAGGTTTTCGCCGTGGAGATCGAGTGGCAGTGTCGCTGCCCAACACCCCAGAAATGGCTACGCTCTACCTGGCGGTCTCATCCGTGTGCGCTTGTGCGCCGCTCAACCCGTCTTTCCTTGTTGACGATTTCACGGCAAGCATGACCGATTTAAACGCAAAGGCGTTGGTGACTCTGCGTGGGGAACAAAACCATTCGCGCACAGCCGCCCTTCGGTCAGGCATCCCGATATTGGAGTTGGACCCCAATCCAGATTATGCTGGTTTGTTTACGCTTATCTCTGACATTGCGGTGGATACTGCTATTTCCGAATTTGTTCCCGCTGAACTGGATGATGTGGCGCTGGCCTTGCAAACCTCAGGGACATCTTCTCGCCCGAAGATTGTCCCGATGACGCATCGCAACATTTATTATTCGCTCAACAATAATATCGATATCTTCGCCCTGACTTCCGCGGACCGTTGTCTGAACTTGATGCCTTTGTTTCATATCGGCGGGCTTGTGGCAGTAACATTGGCCTCGATGGCGGTCGGAGCCAGCGTAATTTACGCGCCAGGCTTTATCTCCTACAAGGTGATGGATTGGTTGGTGGAGCTCTCACCCAGCTGGTACGCGGCAACCCCGGCTGTACACAAGGCGATTCTGGATCAGGCCCATCTCCAGCCTGAGAAAGTGAAACAGACTCATTTGCGCTGCATCCGTTCCGCCTCCTCGCCGCTAGCGCCGTCAATTATCGCTGAGCTGGAAGCGGTATTCGCTGCCCATCTCCTGGAAACCTATGGGATGACCGAAGCATCGTCCGCCGTTGCCAGCACGCGCCTGCCACCCTATGTTCGCAAGGCAGGTTCGGTTGGGCTGCCGCCCGGCTCTTCACGGGTCTGTATCATGGATGAGGCCGGGAATATGCTCTCTACCAATACCCTGGGTGAAATCTGCATCGGCGGCGAGAATGTGATCGCAGGCTATGAAAACAATCCCGTCGCGAATGCCGCGTCTTATGTTAATGGCTGGCTGCGGACCGGCGATCTCGGCTATCTGGATGAGGACGGTTATATTTTTATCACCGACCGTGTCAAGGAAATCATCAACCGCGGCGGCGAGAAGGTCTCCCCGCGTGAAGTGGATGCCACGCTGCTGCGTCACCCGGCAGTAAAGCAGGCCGCCACCTTTGCCATCCCACACCCCACGCTTGGCGAAGACGTGGCCGCCGCAGTTGTTTTGCAGGCCGGGCAAACCGTCTCCATGCAGGAACTGCGCCAGTTTGCGGCATCTCATCTGACCGATTATAAGATTCCTCGCCAGATTGTTTTTCTGAAGGAAATCCCCAAAAACGCGCTTGGAAAAATCCAGCGTACCGGTCTGGCAGGGAAATTAAAAGCAGAGCTGGAATCGCTTCGCGGGCGCGAGGCTGGTCAGGAATCTGGGCCGCGAACCGAGAGCGAGTCAGCCATCCAATTGATCTGGCAGGAAGTGCTGAACGTGCAGGTGGGTATTCACGATGATTTCCTGGTGTTGGGTGGGGATTCGCTACGGGCGGCACGCATCCTGCTGCAAATCAACGAACGCTTCGACACTGATTTACAGATTGGCGATATTTTCGATGCGCCCACAGTCGCAAGTATGGCTGCCATCGTTCAATCTCAGATGGAAAGAGGATAATATGGCGAAATTAAATCTTACCCTGCCCCCCATTCAGCCTCTCCATCAAAAAGAGGCGCTGCTAGCTTCTGCTCAAGAAAGCCTGTGGTTTTTCCAGCAGCTTGTTCCGCAAACGGTGGCCTACAATTCTAGTTTTCTTTTCAAGTTGACCGGTGGGGTCGATCGTCAAGTCCTGGAACGCGCATTAAATGAGTTGGTGATTCGTCACGAGAGTTTGCGGACGAATTATTTGAGCCGTGATGGCCAGCCTGTTCAAGTTATTCAACCTTTCCAGCCATTTGTTCTGCCATTTATGGATTATGCCGGCCTGTCGAGCGATGAATGCGAACTCGCCATCCGCGACTATGCGGCTGAACATGAAAACATCCCATTTAACCTGGAGCAGGAAATCTCGGGTCGTTTTGCCTTGCTGCATGCGGGTCCCGAGCAAGATTACCTGTTTATGTGCGCTCACCATATTAATTGGGATGCCTGGTCGCATCATGTCTTGACTGGCGATCTGCTGCAGTTATACCAGGTTTGCCGGACCGGGGAACAACCTGACCTGCCAGAATTGGCCATCCAGTATTCTGATTATGCGATTGCCCTTAATCAATGGATGACGGGGGATGTGCGTCAAGCCTTTGTTGAGCATTGGAAGCAGATTCTTTCGGGCGAATTGCCGGTGCTCGAACTGCCCACTGACCGTCCTCGCCCGGCTGTGCAGACCGATCACGGCGCGCGTTTTCATTTTAGTTTGCCGCCCGCGCTTTCCACACAGATCAAGGAATTCTGCCGCAGTGAGCGCATCACACCCTATCATTTTTTGTTGGCAGCCTATTCCGTGCTGCTGATGCGCTACACCGGGCAGGAAGATATCATTCTAGGCTGTCCGTTTGCCAACCGCCCGCGCCCTGAGCAGGATGGGTTGGTGGGGTTGTTTGTAAATGTTTTGCCGATTCGCTTGAATCTGGAAAATAATCCAATTGTGCGTGACCTGCTCAAACAAGTCCGCGCCGCAATGTTGGACGCTTTTACCTGGCAGGCTCTGCCATTTGCTGCTCTTGCCAGTGAACTCGCCCCCCAGCGTGACTTGAGCCGGACACCGATTTATCAGGTCATGATGAACATGCTCAATGTGCCCAGGCGGCAGAATGCTGTCCCCGGGCTGGAATTGAGGGATGTTCAACGAAATGAAAGCCCCGCTCAGTTTGACCTTAACTTTGAATTTTCTGACGCTGGCGAGCATTTTACTGCATCCGCCGTTTTCAATACGGATCTGTTTGATCAATCCACCATAGCCCGGATGGTCTCCCACTTCCAGAATCTTCTGAGCGAGATGTTGGCTGGCCCGGACCGTCTGGTGGCCGAGCTTGAGATGCTCTCCGAATCGGAGCGCCATCAGATATTGTTTGAATGGAACGATACGGCAGCAGCCTATCCCAGCGAGCGCTGCCTGCATGAATTGATCGAAGCACAGGTTGGAAAAACGCCTGACGCGCTTGCTGTCATGGATGGGAACCAGCAGCTCAGCTATTGCCAGTTAAATGAACGAGCCAATCAGATCGCTCAGCGTCTGCGAAAAATGATAGCACAGCGATTTATCGCCGGGCCACGGCCGCCGGTTGGGATTTATCTCGAACGTTCTGCCGATTTGATAATTGCTATTTTGGGAATTCTCAAAGCGGGCAGTGCTTATGTGCCGCTGGATATTATTTACCCCCCGGAACGGCGTGCCGACATTATCAGCGACTCAGGGATGCAGATTCTGATCACCCAAAGTGTGTTGGTGAGCGCCGAAATTCCAGGCGAACTTGCATTGCTGGTATTGGATGGCGAGAAGGAGTCATTCACTGCCGAAAGCGTGATAAACCCGGACAATCTCAGCACGGCAGATGATCTGGCATACATTATTTATACCTCTGGTTCGACAGGAAAGCCCAAGGGTGTTGAAATCACACACCGCAATGTGGTTAATTGCCTGCTTTCGTTTGGTCAACAATTGGAATTGTCGAACCAGGACCGGTTGCTGGCGGTAACAACCCCAACATTTGATATCTCCGTGCTTGAAATGTTCCTGCCATTACTGCATGGCGCGAGTGTCGTTGTCCCTGCGGCCAGTGATGTCTATGATGGTCGTATTTTGGCAGAAAAAATCCTGGAAAATAAAATCAGTGTCATGCAAGCCACGCCATCCACCTGGAAGATGATGTTTGAGGCGGGCTGGCAGGGGAATGCTTCATTAAAAGTCCTGTGTGGCGGCGAAGCTTTTCCATTGAACCTGGCGAAGCAATTAGTGGAAAGCTGCGGCAAGGTCTACAATATGTATGGCCCAACCGAGACAACGATCTGGTCATCCTTTTCACGGGTGCTTCCTGACCAAGGAATCACCGTTGGGCATCCGATTGCCAACACCAGTTTGCATGTGTTGGACGCAAACCTTCAACTTGTGCCGGTGGGCGTAACAGGTGAATTGTATATTGGCGGTGATGGGTTGGCGCGCGGGTATCATAACCGTCCCGAATTGACCGCCGAAAAATTTATCGTCAATCCCTTCAGCCGTGAGATTGGTTCGCGGCTGTATAAAACGGGAGATCTGGCGCGTTTCCGTCCCAATGGCGAGCTTGATATTGTCGGTCGCAATGATGGGCAGGTGAAGATACGCGGGTTCCGGATCGAATTGGGCGAGGTTGAAAAAGTTCTTCAACAACATCCGGCCATACGCGCTGTGGTGGTCATCGTTCGGGAAGATCAGCCCGGGGAGAAGCGTCTGGTGGGCTACCTGATCCCAGCGGGCGAGAAACCGGAGGTCGCACAGATACGGCAGTTTTTGGCTGACAAGCTGCCCAATTACATGCAGCCATCGGCCTATGTTAGTCTCGATGCTTTCCCATTGACTGCCAACGGGAAAATTGACCGCAAGGCATTTCCCGTCCCAGAGTTTGGGGGAACAAATACAGCCATGGCTCAACCAGAGACAGAGTTGGAGCTTCGCCTGGCAAAAATCTGGGCGGAAGTTTTGAGTCTGCCAGCCATTGGGATTGGCGATGACTTCTTTGAAACTGGCGGAAATTCATTGCTGGCGGTGCGCCTGATGGCGGTCATCGAACGCGAAGTGGGTGTGCGCATACCGGTGGTGGAATTGTTCCGCTCCACCACCATTCGGCGGCTTGGGCGGGTCATCCAGACCATGCTAACAAGGCCCCCCGCCTGGACACCCCTGGTCGAGATCCAGACAGGAGATTTGGCGACGCCCTTGTTCATCCTGGAAAACCAATCTGCCGCCATGAACCTGGCTCGTGAGATTGGCCAGCATTGGCCTGTTTATGGGCTTGAGCCTTCTGGTCTGGAAGCAGGTACCGAGTTCGATACCACCATAGAGCAGATGGCAGAGCGGTATCTCAAGGAAATCCGGGCGGTTCAGCCTGTTGGTCCGTACCGGTTGGCAGGTTACTGCATAGGCGGTGTGGTTGCTTATGAGATAGCTTGCCGGCTTGAATCTGAAGGCGAGCGCGTTTCCCTGGTAGTCGAGTTGGATGGCCATGCCATCAACAATAAGGAACATTCCTGGCCCTATTGGTTCGTCTCGATTAAGGAAAGCTTTCATTTTTGGGTACGAAAATATCTACTGGAGATTAATCCTTTGCAAGCCATTCTTCGCGTAAAAAAGATGTTACAAATGCGCCTCGCACTATCGAAGAATGCAAATATTCAACAGGTTTTTGAATTTCAAAATCTGGAAATCGATGACGCGTTTCGCGAGCGATTTCAGCAACACATGAATCTGAAACTTGCTGCAATAAGGATATATCGTCCCCGGTTATTTCGGGGACGGGTGACGGTGTTTCGCGCTAAATGGAAGTTTCCTTCCCAAATCTTATTCCAACCATCCGATCCGACTCTGGGTTGGAATAAGCTGGCGCAGGGTGGGGTGGGTGTGTATTCATTTGACGGTGAACATACGACCTACTATCGCCCGCCGCATCTCGCAGCGGTGGCGGCTGCTTTAAAGACTATTTTGGAAAAGTTGGATGAAGACGAACGCGCATAAATGGATTTGATAGCACTTTACCCATGCCTGCAATTAAAAAGAGGATGATGAGGAATGTCAATGACTACACAACCAGGCTCTAATGGTCGCTTGAAGACAGGCCCAGCGCCGGAATTGGTGCAATCCGCTAATCAATTGGAGCTGTCTTACGCGCCGGTCCTTACCATTGAGCAGCTTGCCAATTTAATTGTACAAAAGGCAAAGTAAATGAAGAATTTTTCGGAAGTATTAAAGAGTTTTTATGAATGCGAACCGGAAAGGGTGACGATCACGCTGCAGTTTCCGGATCAGCCCGATTTTCATATATCTTACCGCGAGCTGGTGGAACGCTCCAATGATTACGCCACAGCCTATATCCGCGCCGGCCTACAGCCGGGCGATGTCGTTGTTCTGATCCTCCAGCATGGCAAGGATATCGTTTATTCATTCTGGGGGGCAGTTCTGGCAGGTGTCATTCCCGCGATCATGCCATTCGAGACTGAAAAGCTTTCCCCGGAACATTACCGGTCCATTATCAGCGCAATGTTGTCGATCAGCCAGCCGGCTGCCATTGTGACCTATCCCGAATACGATAGCACGGCGATTTATGATAGCATGGCGATTCATCGCAGTGTCCGCGAAATCTTTATCACCGGTCGCATCCCCTACCAGGACAGGTTGGATTTTTCCAGCCTGCCGGGGTTGGACAGAAACGAGACGGACATCATGCTCGTTCAGCATTCGTCCGGCTCGACCGGCCTGCAGAAGGGCGTCGCGCTTTCGCATCGCGCCATTTTCAACCACCTGGCTCCCTTTGCAAAGGGTCTTGGCCTTACGCGGCAGGATGTGATCGTTTCCTGGCTGCCGCTTTACCATGATATGGGTTTGATCAACAATTTCCTGATGCCGATACTGAACGGCGTACATGTTGTTCAGATGTCTACTTTCGATTGGGTGCGCGAACCCTGGCGGTTGCTGCGTGCCATTTCTGACTACTGCGGGACTATAACTTTTCTTCCCAATTTCGCCTATAACTTCTGTGCCAATAAAATCCGTGAGCGCGATATCGAGGGTGTGGACTTATCATCCTGGCATACCTGCATCAACGGAAGCGAACCGGTAATGTTCAAGAGCCACCAGATCTTCTATGAGCGCTTCAAATCCCATGGACTGCGTCTCGAAACGCTTCAGGTTGCTTATGGCATGGCGGAGGTGGTTTGTTTTGCCACCCTGACCCCAAATAAATCCGACAAACTTCCCTATGTGGATGAGATCGATCGCGAGGCCTTGATGACAGAACAGGTTGCTCGGCCTGCTCTGCCCGGTCGTCCGTCAATAGAAATTGTGTCTTGCGGCACGCCCCTTCCCAACATGACTATCCGTATTGTGAATGATGCCGGCCATGAACTCTCAGAGCGTACTATTGGAGAAATCGTACTCAAATCTGATTGCATGTTGAGCGAGTATTATCACCGCCCTGATCTCACCGAACAAGCCTTCCTGGATGATGGTTGGTACAAGTCGGGAGATTATGGCTACATGTTCAATGGGCAGGTTTTCTTCACCGGGCGCAAGAAGGATTTGATCATCGTGGCAGGCAAGAACATCTATCCACAAGATCTGGAGGCGTTTGCCTGTGAGGTTCCTGGCGTTCATCCCGGTCGGACAGTCGCATTCGGACTCTATGATGAGTCTCAAGGAACCGAAGTCGTCGTCCTTATTGCGGAAGTGGACACCCTGGATACGATAGTGCCCGTTCCAGCAGGGCCGAGTGAGCAGGAGCGGATTGCCAACGAGATTCGCAGCTATGTGACTATGAATTCGGAGGTTGCCATCCGGCGTATCCAGGTGGTGGGGCCGAAATGGATCGTCAAAACTACCAGCGGCAAATTCGCCCGGGCTGCTAACAAGGAAAAATACCTGAAGGAATTTGGAACCGCTACGGCTTCCCTGCCGATGACCGCCCACGGTAGCACGGCGATTTATCGCCGTGACATAGCCCCGCTCACGACGACCGAGAATATTTTGGCGGAAATCTGGATGGAAGTTTTGGATCTGTCCAGCGTCGGGTCCGGTGATGATTTCTTTGAAATTGGCGGCAATTCCCTTTCCGCTGTGCAAGTCATGTCACGTATTCAACGCGAACTGTTCGGTAGCACGGCGATTTATCGCCGTGTAATGCCGATCTATAAAATATTCGAATTTTCCCGCCTGTCGGATCTGGCGGCACAAGTGGAGCTTGAACTTCAACATCAAAAAAAAAACCGGGATGGGCACGAGGAATTATTGCCCCTCGTCGAACGCGATTCAGTCCTTCTAAAAAATGTCATCCCGCGCGCTGACCGAAGCAAGCGCATCCCAGCTTCCTCCTCGCAGCGTGGATTGTGGTTCCAGTATCAAGTGGAAGGTTCAAACAGTACCTATAACCTGCCCCTTGTTTTCCAAATGCAAGGGAAACTTGATATTCCGGCCCTGGAAAAAACGTTGCGCTATTTAATCGCCCGCCATGAGTCCCTGCGGATGAATTTCACGGCCATGGACGGCGAACCTTATCTGGATATTGCAGAAAGCGCAGATTGGAAGTTGGATATCCGACATTCAACCGGGGCGGAACTTGAACGGGAATTGGCTGAACTGGCTGCTCTGCCTTTTTCTCTGCAGCAGGCCCCCTTGTTCCGTGCGCACCTGTGGGCAGACTCTGCGGATAGTTGCACCTTGTTATTAAATTTTCACCATACCATTTCGGATGGCTGGTCACAGGGCGTCTTTGAACGCGAATTGTCGAGCCTGTATTCCCAGTTCAGGCTGGGTGAGGAAGCCTCGCTGCCCGCCTTGGACCTGGATTATGGC
>CAIMZS010000365.1 GCA_903846015.1 uncultured Anaerolineae bacterium
ACTGAAGCGCTGCTGCCCTTTGAGGCCGCGCTGCTGGCTATTTTGCTGGAACAGGCCAGGGAACTTGCCGTACTGCGCCAGCAGGTTGATACGCTCACCCATGCAAACGATTTCTAGCACGGCCGGCTGGCTGATTGACCTGTACGCCGGCGAGAGCGGGCTGGCGCTGTGGCTGTTGTGCGATGACGGTCAGCGCCTGCCGCTGCGCATGGATTTCCCGATCAGCCTGTACGCTGCCGGAGACTTCGGGCTGCTGCGCCAGGCCTGGCGCTTTTTATCTGAAGGCTCATGCGGGCAGGGGGCGGGTGTCCGGCTGGCGCGCGCCACACGTCGTGACTTGTTTTCAGGCGAGCGCGAGGTGATGTCGGTCACCGTACCAAACCCCAGCGCTTTGGCGGCGGTGTTCGCCGAGCTCTCGCGCCAATTTCCAGAGCTGGATTATTACGATGCAGATATCCCGCTGCCGCTGCGCTTTGCCGCCCGGACAGGGGTAACGCTGCTGGGACGCTGCCGGGTGGAAGTGTGCGGAAACCGCATCAGCACCATCGAAACGCTGGACAACCGCTGGGAACTCGACCCGGCGCCCATCCCGCTGCGCATTCTGAACCTCAGCCCGGATGTCAACCCAACCCTGCGCACTCCACAACAATTGGCGATCTCATACAAACGCGCCGATTACCGCATCAACCTGGAGCCGCGGCGAGCTTTCGAGATCGCCCTGGAGGCGGTGCTGCGTCAATTCGATCCCGACTTGATACTGACGGATTACGGCGATACCTGGCTATTCCCAAAACTGCGCGAGTGGGGACTGACACTGAACCCCAACCGCGACCCAGCCCGCGAGGTGCTGACCAGGAAGGCTGACAGTTACTTTGCCTATGGACAGGTGGTCTACCGAGGGGCACAAACGCATTTGTATGGGCGCTGGCACATCGACCGGCGCAATGCAATGATGTTTGGCGAGTATGGGCTGGATGGGGTCTTGGAGCAGGCGCGCGTGACCGGGCTGGGCGTACAGGAGATGGCGCGCAAATCGCCGGGGGCGGGTATCACTGCCATGCAAATGCTGACAGCGCTGCGCACGAATGTGTTGGTGCCGGCGGTTAAGCAGCAGGCCGAGGCAGCAAAAACGCTGCAGGAGCTGGTCGCGGCGGATAAGGGCGGGATGATCTACCAGCCGCTGATCGGCACGCACAAGGATGTGGCCCAGATCGACTTCAGTTCGATGTACCCGTCCATCATGGTCAATTTCAATATTTCGCCGGAAACAACCGGCCCTGCTAGAACGGGCACTATCGGCAAGGTGGGTGTTCCGGATGGTCTGGTACCGCAGACGCTCCGTCCGCTGCTCGGCAAACGCCTGGCGCTCAAGCAGCTGCTGACGGAACTTCACCCGCGCGACTGCCGGGTGAAGACACTCAAGGCGCGCGCGGCGGCGCTGAAGTGGCTGTTGGTGGTGTGTTTTGGGTACCTGGGGTATAAAAACGCGCGCTTTGGCAAGATCGAATCGCATGAGGCAGTGACGTCTCTCAGCCGCGAACTGCTGCTGCAGGCCAAGGAAGTGGCCGAGCGAATGGGCTTCGAGGTGCTGCACATGTACGTGGACTGCTTGTTTGTGCAGCAAGCGGGCTGCCAGGCGGCGGCGGACTTCGTGCCTTTGCTGAATGCAATCGAGACCCAGACCGGGATTGCCATCGCCCTGGATGGGGTCTACCGTTGGGTGGCTTTCCTGCCGTCCAGGCGCGATAAACGTATCCCGGTGCCCAATCGTTATTTTGGCGTTTTTCAGAGCGGCGAGATCAAGTACCGCGGGATCGAGGCCCGGCGTCACGATACCTCGAGCTGGGTGTCAAGTACCCAACTGGCCGTGTTGGAATGCCTGGCGCAGGCCGCCACGCTGGAGCAGGTGGGAGATTATCGTGTAAAGGCGCAGGCGATCATCGCGCAGGCCAAACGCTGTTTGATGGCCGGGCGCGTGCCGGTGGAAGATTTGCTGGTAACACAGCGCCTGAGCCGCGCGCCTGAGGCTTATAAGACTCCCTCTCCAGCCGCGCGCGCCGCCATGCAGCTGCAGCAAGCCGGTAAAACAGTTGCGCCGGGGCAAACCATGCGCTTCGTATTTACACGCGGCAAGCCGGGGGTGTGGGCCTACGGCTGCGGTGAGTTGGATATCAGAACGGTGGATACGGCCATGTACGCCCGGCTGCTGGAGCGCGCGGCGCAGAGCGTACTGGAGTCGTTTTCCCAGTGAAGCGAACCGGCTCAGTTAATTGGCAAAATCAGTACGCACCCTTGGCAGCAGAAAAAGAATTTGGATTTGTAGTAACGACTTCAGTCGTTTAGCGAGGAAAAACAATGAAAGCCGCCGCTACGATGCAAAATCATTAGCTAAAAAACTATAGTTCGCAGGGCGCAAGAGAAAGTACGTCTCAAGCAGAGAACGGCAAGCCGAAAGCCGAAGGAATGAGCACTAAAGTAGTGCCAAAAAACCAACTGCGTCAATTGAAATGGGTGGACTTCATTTTTCTTAAGCGAGGCGCTCCAGATGATTTTTTTGATACGTTGGTTTCACGCCCGGCCGGTCAAACGCGTTGATTCAAAGATGGCAAAGTTGTATATTGCAATTCGAGGAACGCTTGTGATGAATACACAGGTCAGTATTGACCAAATCAAGCCCGCTACTTCCGAGTTTGCAAACCGTGTTACGTGTGCCCGCGTTTGCTGATGAAACGATAGATCAGGTTCGCAATTACAAAAAGGCATCTAGTGATGGCCACCGGATGCCTTTTTGTAATGCATTGTGTCAATCCACCTTATTTGCTTTTACTCGGTAAATGATATTGCATCAGCCCGCCAAAGCTGGTTGTAGGAAAACCTAATGGACCACTTTCGCTTGAATAAATATAATTATCACCTCCAGGAGCATTCACTTTGGATGGAAAAAGGTGGAGCATAATCCATTTTTTTATTAATCCTTTTGAGACGCTATCCAAATACTTATATCCGAGACTAGAAACAACCCCAGCTCCTGCGTTGAAGCCGCTGATACCACCAGTGACACTATCCAATAAACCAGACATAGCTATTTTGGCTGGATTTAAGTTTTTATTGTCAATCTGTTCATTAAGTATTTCTTTATTTACACCTGTAAAAAGGCCAATTTCTCCAACTGCCATGGCTGATGCCCAAGATGCGCTTACTGCCCCTGTAGTTATTGCGCCAGTTGCAATGCCTGCGGCAATCAAAGGGGCTGCTACGCCTAAAATTGCGCCGGCGCCAGTTGCAACCCCGGCCTTTCCCCAATTCCAACTCTCGTTGGTAAGCCTAGTTGAAATGGCATAAGTTGTCAGCCCAGCCGCTGCGCCGATAGCACCACCAATACCTGCAATAATTAAAGCGGCGATATTACCACTTGGATCTATGCCAATAACAGGATTGTTCCTGACGTAAATATATCGGTTAATAGATTGGCTATCATCTGGATAGCCAGGAGCTTGATCTTTTGATAAGAATCTCCCAGTACTTGAGTCATAATACCTCGCCC
>CAIMZS010000366.1 GCA_903846015.1 uncultured Anaerolineae bacterium
CGCATTTTGGAAATCATGCACACCCTTGCCCAACTCACCTGCGATCTTGCCGATGCGTCCTACACCGAAGAGCAGGATGATGATTACGAGCACGATGACCAGTTCTGTGGTGCCAAATCCAAACATATTTTATTCTCCTTATCCGGCTCGATCTGCTTTGCAAATCGCACGGATTACATCAAATGTCTTTTGAAAAACATAAAGTCAGTGGCGTCGTTACATCCACATCAACTTTATTCCATGTACTCAAAAAACGATTGCCCCGTTCCGCGGCGTCAAACGGACTCAACTGACTGGCGCCTCAACCAATGTGATATCCAACACCTCCGCAAGCGCGGATAAAGCACCGCGGGTCAGCAGAGCAACTCCTTGATAAATATCCGTCTTGGCATTCGCTTCGACCAGTGCACACCACTCGAACGCCCAGGCACCCAGGTGTATAGCAAGAAATTCACGCTGTCCTTCCAATAATTCATCCCATCGGGCAACATCCTGGTCATTCAGCGCCTGGATGCCCAGGGCTGCCAGGTGGGACATGAAAGCCAGCTCCAGACCAATATGGTCATCTGGTTCTTGATGGATTTTTTCAGCTTCCAACCCAAATCGTTGGTAAGCATAACGTACATCCAACATGCGCTGTTGAAAAATCAGGTGATCTTCACCGAAATAGACTGATTCCCAGGGCGGTGCCGCCACTTTTTCAAAACCGATGAACAGTCGAGTATAGTCTGCCTGCATATTCACAAATTCTTCATCAGAAAGGCCTGTCTGTGCCCATTTCTGCAAGAGCTGGAGACCGGATTGAATCTGCGCTTTATCATTGCCAAATGGCGATTCAAGAAATATTTCTTCATCAATTAAGGACTTTAACCAGCTTCTCTCCTGGTTTTCCGGATAGTGATAAATTATCCGTCCTAACAGACCCAGAAGCAGCATCTCGCCAGTCAGAATTTCCTGCCATTCAAAAGGATTATCGTTCACCACGTTTATTCTCCTTGCCAGTCTAAGATTCAGCGTACTTCAAATATGGATATGAGATGTTACAAGAAATTTCCTGTATATAGCCAGGGAAAATATAACTACCGATTGACCCCGTGCCGTAACCATCCAGATCGCAAATTTGGTACACATTGCCCGTGCAGAACTGGGTACCATTTCATCATTCACCAGGTCAGCAAGTAAAATCGACTTGATAGACATAAGGTGAGGAGTTTTAAAGCTCCCCACCTATTTTCAGGTTCCGTATCTTCGAGAAGGGTTCTTTTTTTAGATGCCGATCCGAACATGGGCGAGGTAGAACATGGCTCGCCCCATCACCTCTGCAATAAACACAATGAAGAAAGCTGTATACGCAAGGTTGCCAAGCATCTTTTCGTGACCAGCGACCATGGCATTCTGGTAGAGGAACATTGCGAAAATCCCTGCACCGACGAAAACCAGGACAAGCCGCAGTGCCATCATCCAGCCCGAAACTCCGGCCATCAACTGAACACTTGCCAGTCCTTGTACACTTCCGCTGGCTACCGTAGCCAGATATACTGGGAATACAACCAATTCCACTCCCAGCAGAACGATCGATGCCACAGCAATCCAACGTAGGGCCACGCGCAGAAGGGTAGTTTGTTTCTCCATATCAGCAGTCTGCTTACGCTGCAAATAAGCATAGTTTGTAACAAATGCCACTCCCATAGCCAGCGCACCCAGTAGTAAGGTGGTCGCAAAGAAAGAAACTGGCGTTGCCCATGAATTCCAGGCGGGTTGCGAAGGCAGCATATAGATACTTGCCATGCTATAGACCAGCATCAGGCCAACCAGCGCAGCAAGCCAGGCTACTATGTTACGCACAGCAAACGAACCAATTTTACGCCACTGCATGAAGGCAAAAGCGGTCGCCAGGAGCGCGAAAATCACACCAAAAAGGATCTCGCGGCTCAGCCATGAAGTTCCCAAATTAGTTATTGAGCGGTAAGCATTGAGCGGGTTTCCCAGGTGGAACAAGGAAGCCAGGAACCCCAATCCGATAATCGGCACCAATGCCACCAGTGATCGATCGCTCAAACGATCCGCATCTTCCATTCCAAACTGGCGATTAGAAACAAAGTGCATCACGCCAAGCACCCACATCGAGCCAACCGACATCTGTACCAGGATTGTAAAGGTGATTAAAGCCCAATCGTGTACATTCATTTCACAGCTCCTCTGGGAGATTCAGGATTTTTCCAGTCCCTTTGCCGCTGCGTTGAGCATGCTTGTGGGGCTTTATTACGAATGATGGTTTGGTAATCTCACCAGACGGAAGCGGTTCGACTGAATCCAGGCTGCCGTTGAGAGCTTTAAGTTGATCCAATTCTCCGAATCCGATGGCGCGCATCGTGCAAGCATCAACACAAGCCGGGTTCAGGCCTTGCTTGAGCAGATCTTCGCAGAAATTGCATTTGCTCATTACACCCTGTTCTTCGATAAAGTGCATGGCACCGTACGGACAAGCCCATTCGCAGTAGTGACAACCAATGCATTTTTCCTTGTCAATAAGGACCACACCGTCATCGCGTTTGGTGATGGCAGCCGCCGGGCATACCTTGAGGCAGATCGGGTCCTGGCAGTGCATACATGAGAATGAAACCGAGTAGGTAAAAAGATTGCTCGGCACCATTGTATTGTCCTGCGAAACCCAGTTCCCGCCGCCATACTGAAGCACCCTTCGCCAGCGCATATCTGCCGGCAGGCTATTCTTATCCTGGCAGGCAATCTGACAGCCCTTGCAATTGGTACATGCTCTTGAGTCGAAGGAAAATCCAAGCTGTTTAGCCATTTGTGCCTCCTTCAGGGAAGACTATTCGTTGCGGCCAGGTATAATCCGGGTTCAACGAATCCCCATTCCACTTTTCTACTTGTGCAATATTCGTATTCCAAGTTTGGACACCCTGACCGCTGGGGGTATTTCCCGCCAGTATGTTTGAGCAGCCAGCCATATCGATGCCGGTTTTCTCATCCAGATTCACCCAGGCACCTTCGCCCAGGTCAATAACGCCTGGCAGTATTCTCTCAGTCACATATGCAGGACGAAGAACTTTGCCATGCATATTGGTGACCAACACGGTGTCTCCGTTTTGAATGCCACGTTCTTCAGCATCCATGCTATTGATCCACATTTCCTGTGGGAAAGCCCGCCGGAGCTGCTGGATATTGTCGAACACGGAGTGACTTCGCCGCATATAGTGGGTTGTCAACATCTGTAACGGATATTGTCCTTTTACCTTATTCTTCCAATCGGAGTAAGTGGCCTCTACACCATCTTTTACCGGTTTATATTTCGCGATCGGTGAAATTTCAGTATATCCGTAGGCCTTAATTTTATCTGCCAGCACCTTGCAATAGATTTCAAACTTACCACTTTCGGTTTTGACCGGGTTGGCAACTGGGTCCTCGATATAAGATTTGAAATCAATGTAAGTGAAAGCGTCGCTTGGGGAGCGAGGCACCTGATAAACGCCCTTCTCCATTACTTCTTTCAGAGGTACTCGGCCTTCCTGCGGTTTACCTTCAACACCCCACTCAGCAATATCTGCATCCGTGATTGTCAACAGCAACTCGTAGTCCGAATTATCGTCTTTTCGCACTTTGGTGCCAGCATACTGGTTGAAAGCCATCTGTTTGCGGGACAAAGGGGAAACCACAAGAGGGTCAACACCCAACCGCTTGGCTAACTCAGCTTCGATCCAAATATCATCGCGCGCTTCAAAAATAGGAGGGGTTATCTGCTGATAGAAGATAGCGCCTTCGCCACGGGCAATCTGAATCACTCCGCCGCCATCCTGTTCCCATGGAGTGGCTGCCGGCAAAACGATATCTGCGAATTTTGATTTGGTGGAAAGCACGATATCAGTTGAAACGACAAACTCAAGCTTTTCACGATATGCGCGCACACCGACCGTCGTATTAGGATTCTGGTTAAGGTCGTTGCCACCGCTACCACCGGCAACACTCCAAACCATGCGGATATCACACGGTGTTTTTCCTTGTACAGTATTGGTAAACTCACCATTCAGCACTGCAGACCACTCTTCAGTCATATTGATACTGAAAGCA
Source organism: uncultured Anaerolineae bacterium (assembly GCA_903846015.1). GTDB lineage: Bacteria > Chloroflexota > Anaerolineae > Anaerolineales > Villigracilaceae > UBA5195. Next base: position 4,090 of record CAIMZS010000366.1, read on the forward strand.
TCGGTGCGGAAAGGATCATTAACCCCACCGCCGAAAGCGGGAATTGGATTGGGAGGCGTTTTAACACCAGAGCCGCCCGGGGTAACCAATGAAGGTCCACCATAGGTGACGCGCTGATGGCGACAAGTCTCAACCCGGCTGCCCGGTTTGCCCACATTACCGGTCATCCATCCAACGGTCAGGAAAGCCTGGCAGTACTGCTCACCCATGTAGGTTCGTGCTGGAGCGCTGGTGCTGGAAAAGACTGCCGGCTTGGTTGTAGCTACTTCAATGGCAAACTGGCGAATCACATCAGGATGGGTGCCGCAGATCTCGGCTGCCCATTCAGGAGTCTTTGGCTGGCCGTCATAGGTGCCAAGCACATAATCCTTGAAGTTGTCCTTCGGATCAGCACCAGCAGGCATGTGGTCTTGATCAAAACCAACCGTGTAAGCATCCAGGAAAGCCTGGTCTTGCAGGTTATTCGTGATCATGGTATACGCCATACCAAGCAGCAGAGCAATATCCGTTGACGGTCGTACCGGGATCCACTGATCGGCCAATACTTGCACCGATTCGTTATGCATGGGGGTCACGATGATGAATTTGGTACCGTTACGTTTGGCATTCAGATAATTGTATGTGGGGTTTCCAGCACTGCTCCAGGCCGGGTTGCCGCCAAATATAACCACCAGTTTGGTATTGCGATAATCCATACGATCGTTGGAACCAAGCAGATCCATACCAACGGTTCCGGTCATATTTTTGATTGATTCAGGCCAGGCTCCATAAGAACTCTGTCCCCAAGTAGCTACTCCACCCCCAAGTGCATTGATGATCGGGCTCGAACCCAGGATGGCCTTATTTCCATGTTCGCTAATAATTCGCTTCACTTCACTAGCAACGGTATCCAGCGCCTCATCCCACGAGATTCGCACCCACTCGTCTCGGCCGCGCAGCTCTTTTTTCCCACCGCCGGGCTCCCAATTCTTGCGTTTCATCGGGTATTTCAGGCGATCGGGGCCATAGACCTGGCGTCGTTGATTGCGACCACGAACGCAGCCACGAGCCTGGGGGTAATTCGGGCTGTCAGGATGAGTATCATCGGTCTTTTGCTTCAGAACCACGCCATCCTGTACATATGCTTTATTGACACAGCGTCCGCCGCAATTATGCCAGCAGGCTGCAGAAACCCATTTGCCTTCGGCCCCCATCTGGGCCGCTGATTCTGAAATTTTCAAACCAGTTTTCACGCCACCCACCATTACAGTCAGACCACCAAGTGCAGCACTCCACTTAAGGAAGCTGCGCCGGGTCAGAATAGTATTGTTAAGGGTTTTCGTGAGGAAATTATTTTCGCTCATATATTTTCCTCCAGGGGAAAATCGAAATTTCAAATACGCTCTTAGTGAGCAGAGCCTTGTGGCTCGGACCTTGCCAGCAATCTGAAAACAATCTTTTCAATAACCACACTCCTGATTGTGAAGTAGCGACCTCAAAAGCCGCGGATTGAACTATTTATCACAATCAGGATAATCGATTTGAAAGATAAGTTCATCCCACCTCAGAGCGCTTTTGCCTCACCCAAAAGGATGAGAAGACAATTTTTGCCAAACTCTTTACCATTAATTTCCAAATTCATATACCCGCTCACCAACAGCAGTGCCCAGGGTTTACCATCGAAATAACAGAGCATCTTGCCATCTGTTATCATTTCAGAACTCCAGGCCGCTTGATTCCACCAGAAAAGTGATGGCAAGAATGCTTTCAGCACTCACCCCGTAAAATGTCTCCAGTGGGGTATGGTACCCAACCGTACAGCCTGTGACAGCAATATTCCCGTCCACAAAACAGCCATCCGTCTCTGAAATGATCAGGGAGCGGCTGCTCATTCTGCCCTGGCATTCTGTTTTAGGAAAAACGAATCGGGGTTTTGTTATTTAGATTGGATCCCACTTCGCAAAAATCATTCTTACCTTATCATAACCATTTTTCCATTCCTGGCATCATGATTCTGGAAACTATTTCGCCTCATCCTTGTGGATGAGGCGAATAGAAACCGACTGTCGCTTAGTTGACCAACTTCATAAAAACTGCTTCA
>CAIMZS010000367.1 GCA_903846015.1 uncultured Anaerolineae bacterium
CATCCAAGCTTGTTGTGAAAAAGATACGACCTGTGCAATCTCCTTAATAAAATCTGTTGGAACACAGGTAGCTCTGTCGTAATCCTTGGCTGTCACTGAAATAATCCGGTAGGCTTCGCTGTCAGAATCTATATCTGGCAAAAACTTTTTCAAATCATCCAGCAGCCGGCCAACTTCATCCGAAGTAAATTTCTCATGCACGATCTTGCCAAGCGTTCCAATCATGTATCCGCGTTCTTCAGCTCCACCGGGTGGCATAAAAACCTGTTGATCCCATCCCAAAAGAGCAAGCGAATGATTTATATCTGCCACTTCGGATACAAGTTCTCGTAATCGATTAAGTTTCTCTTCCATTTCAATCAGCTCCCATCCAGTTTTGATCATTCACCACATTTGCTTGGTAATTAGTGCACAAAAATCAAATCTACTTAGTTATTCCCAAAATCCCAGACCTGTCATCAGCTTCTGGCATGGGTTTAAACCCCTACTTGAATCCACCCATCAACGATCAGTTTCGTATACATAAATGAATTTTACCTTACTTAATGAATTGTCATCGCCTACCTTAAGTTAGTCTAATCTTTTATAGCCGTAGATACCAATTCAGCTGCACTTCATGAGCAATCAGCGCTTGTGAATGGTATGCAAAGCGTCGAATATCACCAAGCTCTGCGCCCATCGCAGAATAGAACCGGCAAGCGGCCACATTTATATTCTGCGTTTCGATCTTCATTTCTTCACAATCTCTCGATCTTGACCAGGCCGCAGCATATTCAAAAAGCAGTTTTCCAATCCCGTGTCCACGCATCACAGGCAAAACCCGGATATCCCAAAGTACTGAAAGATCCCTGCGCCCCTCCAACATATCGTTGCCAGCCGTATTCCAAGCGACCGTAGCACCACCAACAGCCAGGCCACCATCCATAGCCATAAAAATGCCCCAATTTTGAATATCAAATTCAACTGCCCAACTTAAAGGAGAACCAAATTGATCGTAATCCTTTAAATAGTGACCGCTAGCCACTGGTCGTTCGGTAAAACAAATCCCACCAAGACCATTTCTGGTGAGTACAACTTCAAAAACAGTGTGTACCTCAAAAGAAATAGGGATCCTGGCGTATTGGTCCAATTGTGTTTGGTTTATTTCAATTATTTCCACGTGATTGCTAAATATCCTCGTGATTTGAATTAAGAAGACCACCTCAATCAGCTCAGGTTTTTACACGGCTCTCCAGTAAGGTTCCAATGGTCGATTGGGCCAGTATTCCATGATAAAAACACAACTTATCCCTTTTTTGTGAATCTGGGAAAATAAAAGCCAAGTTTTGTGACGAATGTCGTCCTGTTTGATTACATTAATGGCTGTGTCAATTCTAAATGTTTAGGTATCATTTTAACTGATTTCGTCTAATTGTTATTGTTATTTTCAGGAGGATCCATGCAAGCAGTACCGAGCGAATTTTTAGCCATTGACCGTAAAGAACGAGTGAACAAGCCCTTTCACGACCTCACCCTTCGCCCCGCAGAAAATCGTGTGCGCGATTTTGATGATGTTGTTATTTCATTCGATGCGGAACGAGCCAGGCTGGAAGCTTCACGATGTATTCATTGTCCCGATCCTGCCCCTTGTATGGTAGCTTGCCCTACACATAACGACATTCCTTCAGCCATGTGGCTGATCGAGCAAGGCAAGTTCAAGGATGCTGCCCAAATCTATCATCAGACTTCATCTCTGCCCGAAATTTGCGGACGTGTTTGCCCGCATGAACAACTTTGCCAGGGCTCATGCGTGCTCAATAAGCATCATCAACCCGTTCTGACCGGGCAACTTGAGGTCTATGCCCTCGAATGGGAACACGATAACGATCCCTTTATTATCAAAAAAGCACCCGCCAGTGGGAAAAAAGTTGCCATCGTGGGTGCCGGACCGGCAGGTATGTCTTGCGCGCATGTCCTGCTGGAAAAAGGCCATGAGGTAACCATATTTGATGCAAAACCTGCCCCTGGTGGATTAATGGTTTATGGTATTCCTAATTTCAAATTGCCCAAAGAATCCTTATTCTCAAAATGGAGCGACCTGGAAAAGGCCGGCGCAAAGTTTATCGGCAACACGTATATAGGCAAAGATAAAACCGTCGACCATTTGTTTGCAGAAGGTTTTGATGCTGTATTCTTAGGAGTTGGTACTGGCATCGATGCCAAAATGGAAGTCCCTGGTGAGGATCTGCCGGGTGTATACGAAGCCACTGATTTTCTGATTCGGGGAAACGTGGATACGGAATACCTCCCCTTAGATAAGAAAGAACGCCCGCAAATGGGCAAGCGTGTTGCGGTCATCGGCGGTGGTGACACTGCATCCGACTGCCTGCGCACTGCACTTCGCATCGGCGCAGAAGAAGTCATCTGCCTATATCGCCGAACTGAAAAAGAAATGCCCGGCGGCAAGAAAGATCGCCAGATGGCCAAAGATGAAGGTGCTCAATATCGCTTTCTAACTCAACCAGTCCAATTCCTTGCTGGACCTGACGGTCGTCTCGCCGCAGTGGAATGTATCGAAATGAGACTTGGCGAGCCAGATGCCAAAGGCCGCCGCAAACCAGTTCCTGTGGAAGGATCAAATTTCTCCATTGCGATCGATACTGCCATTAAGGCGCTTGGATACTGGCCTGACCCCATCATTGGCAAAACAACTATTAACCTCGACGTACACGATTGGGGTTTGGTTACCCTGGTTGATAAGAGAACCGGATCCACATCCCGTCCAGGTGTTTACGCAGGCGGTGACGGTGTCACCGGCCCAGACCTGGTTGTAACCGCCATGGTCGCCGGGCGTAAAGCTGCTGAAGCGATGAACAAATACCTGAGTGAATTGAAATAACCATCTGACTAACAAAAAACCGTTACCGAGCGTAACGGTTTTTTTGTTTTAACGTTTTGTTCATCTACATTGGTTATAATATTGCGCTATGCGAATTTTAGATAAGTTACTAAATTACATCACAGTGGTTCTCTTATTTTCAATGCTATCCTTCAGCAACGCACGCCTGATCGATATCCAAGACCATGTCCATATTTTGGCCGTCGATCATGGTTTTGATTTTTTCTCCTGGATATCCAACGCAACATGGATTAAGCTAACCCAAAGTGCGATTAGCGCGCCTCATTATTTTCAACCACAGGAACAGCACCGCCTTGTAAGTGAATATATCCAGGTGGTTCGAGATATTGAAGACGTCAGCCACCAGATTGACCTGATATTCAGCGACCCAAATATTCAGGATCCACAAGTAACCTCGGCTGCGCTACAAAATAATCTACAAACCCTTACAAATCGACAAAATGCACTCGCTCCTTTTGCTGAGGCGGTGCTCGAAATGCAGGTGACAACCGTTCTAAACGAGGCAGGGCTTACCAGCGCTGGACAGCCAATTCCCTGGGTTCTCTATCACATAACTCCACTTCCCCAAAATTTGGTCATATCTTTGAGATCTAAAATTGGACAGGAAACAAATTATGTGCTGACTCCTATCAGCGTAGAACAAGCTTCTGCCCTCGAAACTTCAGTTGACAGACAGCTTAATGTCTCATCTCTGGTAGTCAACATCGGGGGTCTGGCTGCCTACCCAACGATGATTATGCGCACAACAGCACTAGATTGGCTGACCAGTACAATCGCACATGAATGGACCCATATCTACTTGGGGCAGCGACCGCTTGGCACCAATTATGATACAGCCGAACTTCGAACGATGAACGAGACAACCGCATCCATCACTGGCGGCGAAATCGGAAAAATTGTCATGCAGCGCTATTACCCAGAATTGCTCACCTACGATTTACATCTGGCGCTCCAGCCGGCATCTCATCGCGTTAATGGGTTGTCTGCCACAAAACCCCCATTCGACTTCAGAACCGAGATGCATACCACACGCGTTCATGCAGATGAGCTGCTGGCAAAGGGAAAAATAGACGAAGCTGAAAGCTACATGGAACTTCGCCGAAAGTTTTTTTGGGATAATCATTACTCCATCCGAAAATTAAACCAGGCTTACTTCGCTTTTTATGGAGCTTATGCCGATACTCCTGGCGGCGCTGCTGGAGAGGACCCGGTAGGACCTGCAGTAAGAGCCCTGCGAAATCAAAGCATATCGCTCAAGGATTTTCTAGAACGGATTTCCCAGATGACCACTTTCGCCGAACTCCAAAAAGCTGTACAAAAGCCTTAATTCATTTTTCATAAAACAGTACCAGCAAACTTATGCGCAAACTTATCATCCTTCTTCTCATTTCCATGCTGCTTGAAAGCTGCGGCCAACCTATTCCTTTAAGTCCAATTTCAGGTAGCCCCACCCCAAATTCTAGCCCGGTTCCAACACAATTCAGCCTGGGTAGCTGCACTGACGCGCGGCAGCCAACACCCAACCCGAACGAAATTTCATTATTCCCTTCTGTTGCAAGCAACGAACACATACTTGGACACGTGGATTCCTTTGTCACAATCCTTGTCTACAGCGATTTTCAATGCACCGCCTGCGCCAGGCTGGCTGCGTTGTTAAAGTCATTCGTAGAAAAGTATCCTGCCGATGTCAGGGTGGTTTTCCGACATTTTCCACTTGAAACCCTTCACGACAAAGCTGCACTTGCCGCCCAATCCGCTGAAGCCGCTGCCCGCCAAGGAAAATTTTGGGAGATGCACGATCTGCTCTTTGCCAAACAGGCAGAATGGCAGGACCTGAATTCTGCTGATTTTCGAAAATGGGTTGTCGAACAATCGAAAACCATCGAGGTGGAACCCTCCCGCTTTGAAACCGACCTGACCAGTACTGCCATCGTTTCCATCGTTCAAAAAGCATGGGACGATGGACAGAATATCAAACTTCCCGGGGCCCCAGTAATTCTTGTCAACGGCGAAATAATGAAATGGCAAGTCAACTTGTTTGACCAATTGGAAGGCTTCGTTCTGCTTGCACTGCTCCCCAAAAAACAATTCAGCAGTTGCCCCCCAGTGGTGATCGCCCTCCAAAAACAATACATCGCCAGGTTAAGGACATCCCGTGGGGAAGTGACAATAAAGTTATTCCCAGACAAAGCACCAAACACTGTCAATAATTTCATTTTTCTAGCCAAAAATGGCTGGTATAACAATATTCCATTTTACAGTGTAATTTCCGGATTTATTGTTCAAACCGGCGATCCAACCGGGACAGGGCTTGGAGGCCCCGGCTATTTCATCCCTAACGAGAAGAACACATCTATCTTGTATGACCGTGCCGGAATGGTGGGAATGACTAACTCAGGCCCAGATACAAATGGTAGCAATTTTTTTATCACCCTCGCTCCTGCACCTCATCTGAACCATGACTACCCGATCTTTGGTGAAGTTATAAGCGGAATGGGGGTGCTGGCCGAACTTCTGCCACGCAACCCGTCAAACACCCCAATCTTAACTCAACCAGACATGCTTTTCAACATCAGCATTGAGGAAAAATGAACCAGACAAACACCGCCAGCCCACCAAGTGAACGGGCAGCATTATTCATGGCGCTATTCCTTGCAATGGGTGCTGCTTTACTCTTATTGCTTTCATGGGTATTAACCATTTTCGGACTTGTTACTCTCTCCGGGCTGAAATTCAATGAACAGCCCGGCATATTTATCCTCGCCGGTGGAACTTTTGAGCTTGGACTATTGATGCTGCCCGGAATTATTCTTAATGCGCGAAAATTTTTACATAAACCAGATTGGCACTCATCTTTTCCCGATATCAATGACCGCGTCTTAATTCCGATAATGATTTTTTTTTGGTTATGCAGCCTGGGTTTCGGCCAATTTGTTGCTGGCAACCATCTCGCGGCTACTTTGATTCTTCCGTTCATAAATATTCTGGCCATTGGTCTGCCCATTTTGGCGTATATTCGCATCAGCTTGCGAGGCCTGGCTTTGCTTGACGCCCGAAGAGCCTGGAGTATCTTCGGGGCCAGCCTGATCATCTCGCCATTGTTGGCGCTTCTCTTTGAAGTCATTACAGTTGGCATTATTATTTTGTTATACGTGGCTTACGCAAGTAGCATTCCAGGATTAAGAGAAACATTTTCTTCGTTACTTGGATCACTCCAATCTGGTGGTTTCAATGAAAGTGAAACCTTGCGCATGACTGCCAGCCTTTTGTTTGCACCCGGCGCATCTCTGACTGCACTAGGCATTTTTTCGGGAGCAGTCCCCCTAATCGAAGAAACATTCAAAATAACAATGATTATGATCTTCATAAAAAAAATTCCGCACCCAACAAATGGATTTATGCTGGGGATTCTGTGCGGAGCTGCTTTTGCGCTTTCAGAAAACATCGGATATGCCAGCGCAGGTTCAACCAATTGGGCTGCAAATGCAGCAGCCCGTGCCACATCCGCACTCCCACATATTCTCAACAGCGGTATGCTAGGTTGGGGGCTTGTTTCTGCTTATAGAGAGCATCGGTACAGCCGCCTGATTGCGTCATTTTTGGCAGCCACTCTGATTCACGGTACATGGAATGCGATCAGCGTCGGATTATTAATGAACAGTTTTTCATCCTATATAGCTGTAGTTCCATATTACTTACAGAGTCCCTATCCATTGACCATTGGTTGGGTCATCATGGCCTTAGGCGTTTTGATTGGTCTGATATTTAACAATAGGCAAATGCGTAATTCCGCAATAAAAAATCAGGCTGAATAACGTCTGACAAAAGGGCAGGGTAAAATTGAAGGAAAATCCGGTGGGAGTACATTAATTGCTACTTGAGACATGAGTTTTACGCGGGACGACAAATCAACAGCTAAGGTATAATGCATTGTACAAACATTCACACATCAACGGAGAATACAAACATGGATATTCTTTCAAACCTGATTGGCATCTTCCTGCACCTCGATAAAATTCTTGGTGAGATTATTACGCAATACGGCACACTTACTTACATCATTCTTTTCGTTGTCATTTTCTGCGAGACCGGGTTGGTTGTCACACCCTTTTTACCTGGTGACTCACTCATTTTTGCCGCTGGTACCTTCGCTGCAATGGGAAGAATGAACCCCTGGATCCTGTTCATCCTTTTGATCATTGCAGCAGTAGGCGGAGATGCCGTCAATTACTCGATCGGTCACAAAATCGGCCCGCGTGCATATTCGGGTGATATCAAGCTCATAAAAAAAGAATACATTGACCGAACACATGTTTTTTTTGAAAAACACGGTGGTAAAACCATTTTCCTGGCCCGTTTTGTGCCAATTGTGCGTACCTTTGCGCCCTTTGTAGCCGGGGTTGGGGAAATGTCTTATGCATATTTTTTTCGCTATAATATCATCGGGGGAATCTCGTGGGTCACTGTTTTCCTGGCGTTGGGTTACTTCTTCGGAACATTGCCCATCGTTCAAAATAATTTTGAACTGGTCATCATTGCCATCGTCTTAATTTCATTGATTCCGATGATCATTGAATGGCTAAAAGCCCGTCGAGAATAAAAAACTAACCCATCCATTTGGGTAAAGTAATATCCAAATTTTCTAAAAAGAACATTTCAGCTTAAGAAATTGAAGTGTTCTTTTCTTTTTCCCAGGCAGCTAGAATTTATGGTATCATAGCAATAGACTGACCAGTCAGTCTATTGCTATGATAAGCGAAACTACCGACACTCGCACTAGAATATTAGAAGCAGCCGTATCTGTCTTTGCCCAAAAAGGCTATCATGAGACGCGCGTGGATGATATTGTTATCGAATCCAAAACATCCAAGGGCTCTGTATACTTTTATTTTCCGAGCAAACAGGATATTTTCCTGGGTCTGATAGACACCTTTTCTGGGCTCCTGGAGAGCCGCCTGACGGAAGCAATCAAAAACGAAAAACACGGCATCCAGCAAATGGATTCGGCATTACGAGTCAGTCTGCATTTATTCGGCCAATACCGAACACTTGCCAAGATTGTGCTCATTCAGGCAGTCGGTCTTGGATCCGCTTTCGAAGAACGCCGCCGCGAAATTAACAATCGTTTTACTCAAATCATCCAGACACGTCTCGACCACGCAGTGAACGATGGCAGCATTCCACCATTGCAATCCGACCTTGCCGCCCGAGCCTGGGTGGGCGCCTTGAATGAGGTAGTGATTCACTGGATTTATACCGGTGAACCCGATCTGAATGAAACAGTGCCAGCATTACGCATCTTCCTACTGCGCTCCATTGGTGTCAGCCCTGAAGCCATTCATTCATCAAACCCTAAAAACTAAAACAAGCCTTTGATCACTCCGACGTGGATCTGGCACACATTTCCATTTAATGCTGCATCTCAAGAAATAAAAAATTGATAATGATGGGAATTCCCATTCCCCCCAAAAAACCTTGAAGAGAGAATCCAAAAAATGAAGAAAATGATTTTTCTATTTCTAGTCATTGCGATCTTGGTAAGCGCTTGCCGCAGTGCAGCCCCTGAATCCAAAACAGTCACACTAAAAATTGCTGTCATCCCTGTGATAGACACTCTACCAATGTTCGTTGCGCAAGCGGATGGTTTGTTCCAGAAGCATGGCGTTCAGGTCGAATTAATACCTGTAGCATCCGCGCCTGAGCGCGACCAGATGCTTCAAGCTGGTCAGGCAGATGGTACTTTAAACGAAACTCTCTCAATAATGTTCTTTAATAAGGAAAAAATCCAACTCCAGGCCGTACGCTATGGTCACATGGCGACGGCAGGTTCTGGCCATTTCTTTATCCTTGCATCCGGAAAATCAGGCATCACCGATATCAATGGGTTGAAAGGTGTCGATATTGGCATTTCTCAGGGAACAATCATTGATTACGTTACCACACGCCTGCTGCAAGCCAATGGCTTTGGCAATGACGATATTAAAACCATTGCTGTGCCCAAAATTCCCGACCGAATGGCACTGTTGGCATCTGGCGAACTAAAAGCTGGAGTCATGCCCGATCCATTAGCTGCGCTGGCTGTTCAGCAAGGCGCCAGGATTATTCTGGATGATACCAGCAGCCCAAAACTAGGAGCAAGTGTCATTTCCTTCCGTAAAGAAGTGATAGATACCCAATCAGACGCAGTAAAAGCCTTCTTGGCTGCCATAGAAGAGGCTGTGACCCTGATAAACGCCAACCCATCCAAATATAGCAGCTTGTTGGTAGAGAAAAAGATCGTGCCTCAACCGTTGATCGGAACATATGTAACCCCAAAATTTCCTGAAAAAGGTATTCCCTCTGAAGCAGAATGGAATGATGTATTGGCCTGGGCCAAAGAAAAGGGACTACTGGCCAAAGACATCGCATATAAAGATTCCATCAATTCAGCATTATTACCGTAAATAATTATGGCCCGGGCAAGTCTAAAACAACCCGGGCAATTTTATGATAAATGTCAATTCGCTAAACTTCAATTACAAAAATATACCGATTTTTGAGAATTTCAATTGGTCCGTGCGTGCCGGCGATTCTTGGGTAGTATTAGGACCGTCAGGGTGCGGCAAAAGCACCTTGCTCTCTTTGTTGGCCGGCTTACGATTCGCAGCTTCTGGAATAATATCGATCAATAACGAGCCCATAACCCGCCCCCGGCCCAGGACCGGGCTTATATTGCAGGACTACGGATTATTGCCATGGGCCACGGTGCGGCAGAATGTGGGTCTTGGGCTGGCAGTACGAACCTTTTATGGAGCAGATGGCATTCATGCCCCACGCACCCCATCCTTAGAATCAAATGTTGATTACTGGCTCGATCGTCTAGGTTTAAACGAAGTGGCCAGTAAATTTCCCGGCCAAATCTCTGGTGGGCAACGTCAGCGAACAGCAATTGCCCGCACGCTTGTATTAAAACCAAACCTTCTTCTAATGGATGAACCGTTTTCATCTCTGGATACCCCGACACGCGAAGCTTTGCAATCCCTTACACGTGGTTTGATCGCCGAACAGGGAATGACGCTCATCATGGTAACTCATTCAATTGATGAGGCTGTTTTGCTTGGAAGCAACATCCTTTTACTAAATGAACCACCCAACCGGGTGGCAAATACTTTCAATAATCCCCTTGCTGGTACACCCGCCCATCGTGAGAGCAAAGAGTACCAAAGCCTTTGCCGAGAATTACGAATGCAAATGGGATTAATGCTACCTCTGCAAAATCAAGAATCAAAATGACCAATATTCGCCGCCGGGATTTATTACTGGCATCATTGATCATCGTTGCTATCTGGCAAATAGCCGCGTATCTGATCAATCGTCCCA
>CAIMZS010000368.1 GCA_903846015.1 uncultured Anaerolineae bacterium
CAAAAGAGGCTGATACCCCTGTTCCATTACGCACTCAATCCGGGCGGCTTACTGTTCCTTGGCAGTGCCGAAAGCGTGGGCGACTTTGACAAACTGTTCACCCCATTGAGCCGTAAAGCGAAGTTGTATCAGAGCAAGGAGTATCTTAGCAGCACCCAACGCCCCAAAAGCGTGAGCCGTTATATTCCGCCCCATACGACAAAGATAAGCACCACGACCCCGCTGACGCAGGCTACCCCCAAAATACAAACTCCCCCGACACTGTCACTGCGTGAGCTAACCGAACAGGCGCTGTTGCAGCATTTCGCACCGGCCAGCGCACTGGTCAACAATGTGGGTGACATCCTCTACGTGCAAGGCCGCACCGGGATGTACCTGGAGCCCGCTCAAGGCGCTGCCGGTATCAACAACATCCTGACGATGGCCCGTGAAGGGCTGCACCATCAACTGACCATCGCCCTGCACAAAGCCGTGGAATCATCAGAAATTGTGCACAAGAGCGGTCTGCGCGTTAAAACGAATGGCGACTTCACCCGGGTCAACCTGACCATTCGTCCGGTGACAAAAGAACCCACTCCAAAACATACGCCCTCCCTGTACCTGGTCATCCTGGAGCAAGCTCCAGCTCCAGCTCCAGCTCCAGCTCCAGCTCCAGCTCCAGCTCCGGCAGACGCAGACATTACCATCGAAAAGCTCAAGCAGAAATTACAGGTCAAGGAAGACTACATGCGGGCCTTCCATGAAGAACTGGAGACCTCCAATGAAGAGCTAAAATGTTCCACCGAGGAAATGCAATCGGTCAACGAGGAATTGCAGTCCACCAATGAAGAACTCGAAACCACCAAAGAAGAATTACAATCGCTCAACGAGGAGTTGTTAACAGTCAACACCGAGTTGCAAACCAAGCTGTCGGATTTGACACAGGCCAATAACGACATGACCAATCTGCTGGCCGGCACCGGTATCGCAACCCTGTTTTTGGATATGCAGTTGTGCGTCCTGCGCTACACCCCCTCCGCCGCCGAAATCATGAACCTGATACCGAGCGATGTGGGCCGGCCTGTGAGCCATCTCGCCCTCAATGTGGTCAATTACCAAAACCTGACAACGGACGTGCAAACCGTATTGAACAACCTGATTCCCATTCAGATAGACGTACAGACAAAAAACGGCAAGTGGTACGCGATGCATATCCAACCCTACCGCACACTTGAGAATATAATAGAGGGCGCGGTGATCAATTTTGTGGAAATCACTCAGATGGTATTGGCGCAGGAATCGAAGAGACGCCTGGCAACCGTTCTGCTCGATGCCCACGATGCCATGACCGTACAGGATGTGGAGGGCCATATCCTGGCCTGGAATCCGGGTGCGGAGCGGATGTATGGCTGGAGTGAAGCCGAGGCACTCCAGATGAATATCCGCGATCGGATTCCCGAGGGACAGCGGAAGAATGAGCTGGCCCTTATAGAGGGGCTTAGCAAGACTGATCGTCTAAAGCCCCTGCCAACAAAACGGCTCACCAAAGCGGGCACTGTCGTGGATATTTGGGTAACCGCCACCGTATTGGAGAATAAGGACAAACAGATCTATGCCTTTGCGACAACAGAACGAATGAACGAAACCGGCACTAGTCCACTAAAGCCAATGAAAGATGCTTAACATGAATAAACTGACCGATAAAGCCGATTCAGTACAGACGCTACGCCAACAGGCCGAAAAGATTGCGCTTAACGGGGATTCGTTGCTGGAAAACCTGAAGACGATGTCGCCAGAAGCCATTGCGCAAATACTGCATGACTTGCAAGTGCATCAGATCGAGCTGGAGATACAAAACGATGAGCTGCGACGGACACAAGAAGAACTGAATGCCATACGGTTGCGTTATTTCGACCTCTATGACCTGGCGCCGGTTGGCTATTGCACGCTCAGCGATAAAGGGCAGATTCTGGAAGCTAACCTTTTGGCGGCCAATCTGTTGGGCGTTAGCCGGACGAAGTTAGTCGGGCGACTGTTCTACTTCTTCATCCTGAATACGGATCAAGACATTTTCTACCTGCACCGCAAAAAACTCGATAAGACCGGTGAACCGCAGGACTGCGAGTTACGAATGGTAAAGCCCGATGGCACGCCGTTTTGGGTGCATCTGGCCGCCAGCACTGCGCTGAATAAAGACGGTGCAACCGAACTTCGCATCATACTCAGCGACATCACCCGCGATAAACAGGCAGAAGCGGCGCTGCAGGAGAACAAGGATATGCACCGTCGTCTTGCTGAAGACATGCCGATGTTCATCTCGACATTTCTTCCCGACGGCACGCTCACCTATGTCAATACAGCACTGACCACCTTGGTTGGCCAGCCCTCGGAGCGATTGGTCGGGCGCAATTTTTATGATTTTTTGTCCGAAGATGACGCGAAAATGATCAAATCACGGTTGGCGGCGCTGACCCCGGAACAACCCATCGAAACCCACGAGCAGTGGTTTCAAATGCCCGGAAAGGTCGCTGCCTGTCACCAATGGACCAACCGCGCTTTTTTCGACGCGCAGGGCAATGCCGTTCGTTTTCAGGGCATCGGGAAAGACATCACCGATGAACGGGAAATCGAATCGAAACTCCATCTCGCCGCCAGTGTTTTCACCCATGCCCGCGAAGGCATCATGATCACTACGACGGACGGCAGTATCATTGAGGTCAGCGAGGCTTTCAGCCGGATCACCGGTTACAGCCGCGACGAAGTCATTGGCCGGAACCCGCGCCTGCTTAGATCAGGCCTTCAGGGAGCAGAGTTCTATGCCGCCATGTGGCGCAAACTGCTCAAGAACGGCCACTGGTTCGGCGAACTCTGGAACCGGCGCAAAAACGGCGAAAATTACGCCGTGATGCAAACCATCAGCACCGCGTATGATGCGCAGGGCAATAACCGGCAGTACGTGGCGCTGTTCACCGACATCACTATGATCAAGGCGCATGACCTTGAGTTGGCGCACATGGCTCACTACGACACGCTGACCCGGCTACCCAACCGCGTCCTGCTGGCCGATCGCATGCAACAAGTCATGGCTCAGTCGCAGCGGTACGAAAAGCGGATGGTGGTGGTCTTTCTCGACCTTGATGGCTTCAAAACCATCAACGACCTGCACGGGCATGATGTTGGCGACCAGTTGCTGATCGCCGTGGCAGTGCGCATGAAGCAAACCCTGCGCGAAGTCGACACCATCGCCCGTCTGGGCGGCGACGAGTTTGTCGCCCTGCTGGTCGATCTGGTTGAAATTGATGCCTGTATACCGTTGCTTAAACGTCTGCTTGCCGCCGCTGCAGAACCTGTTGAAATCGGCGGCATCGTACTTCAGGTCTCTGCCAGTCTCGGTTTCACCTATTACCCGCAGGAAGAAGCCGTTGATGCCGATCAACTGCTGCGCCAGGCCGACCAGGCCATGTATCAGGCCAAAATGTCCGGCAAGAACCAATATCACGTCTTTGACGCGGAGCAGGATCATAGTCTCCGTGGCCGTTATGAAAGTCTGGAGCATATCCGCAAAGCTCTCGCGGCGAGCGAATTCGTGCTGTATTACCAACCCAAAGTCAACATGCGCACGGGAATGGTCATCGGTGCTGAAGCCCTGATCCGTTGGCAACACCCGACCAAAGGCATTCTTCTACCGGCCGTTTTTTTGCCGGTGATTGAGGATCATCCGCTGGCCATTGACATTGGTGAGTGGGTAATCAATACCACTCTGACCCAATTGGAAATCTGGCAGGCCAATGGACTGGCTATCCCAGTGAGTGTCAATATCGGTGCCCTCCAGTTGCAGCAGAAGGATTTCATCATCCGTCTGCGAGGATTGCTGGCTGCGCATCCCAATGTCAGCCCGGCCTGCCTTAAACTGGAAGTGCTGGAAACCAGCAGTATCAATAACGTAACCAAAGTATCCCAATTAATTGAGACCTGTAGGGAGATCGGAGTGTTGTTTGCCCTGGATGACTTTGGCACCGGTTATTCCTCGCTGACCTACCTGAAAC
>CAIMZS010000369.1 GCA_903846015.1 uncultured Anaerolineae bacterium
CCTGCTGGGCATTGACCAGCAAATTCATGACAACCTGTTTGATCAGGTCGGCGTCACCCCATACTTGAGGCAAGCCTGGATCAAGATGGGTGGTGATCTCTACCTGTTGCAAAGAAGCCGGTCGCTCGACAAAGTGCACGGTGTCCAAAATCACTTGATTGAGGTTGAAGTATCCTTTGACGGGCACTTTTTCCCTTGCAAAATCAAGCAGTCGTCTGATGATGCTGGCACACCGCTTGGTCTCGCGAATAACCAAATCCAGATCGTCGGCATCCTCACTGCCCTCCGGAGCTTTCTTTCGCATCAGGGAAGTAAACGTCAGTACACCGGTCAGCGGATTATTCAATTCATGCGCAATGCCAGAAGCCAGCACCCCGATGGATGCCAACTTCTCGCCCTGCGCAACCTCGGCCTTGGCGGCCAACAGTTCCTTGGTTCTCTCAATCACTTTCAATTCCAGGGTTTGCAGCATTTCCTGCATCTCTGAGCGCGATTGGCTTAGCGCCGTGGTCATATGGTTGAAGGAGCCGGCAACGCGGCCGAATTCATCATTGCTACGCACCGGAATGGAATGATCCAGCTTGCCGAAGGATACCTTTGCGGCGCCAGCCTCCAGGTCTTTCAGAGGAACGTAAATCAGGCGTTGCAGCAGAACTCCGACACTGACAGAAAAAAGAAGAATGAATCCGACCGAAATGCTGATGACGTGAATGGCATGTTCCCTCATGGACCGGTCGATCTCGTCAAGAGAATAGGCTATATCCACAATGCCCAGCACCGACTGCCTGGCAGGATGTTCATGACAGGAAGCCGAAGAACACGAGGGCTCATTGCGTATCGCGTGCATGGTGGTCAGAACCCGGTGCCCGCTCGGGCTTTCAAATATGCCCCAACGCTTCTCATCCGGGACTTGCTCCAGTGGCTTGCTGGTCTGATGACATTGAATGCACGGCTGATCCTTCTGTTCAACCGTATATCCGATTTCGGCCTTGTGGTTTGAATGAATGATGGTGCCGTCCTTGCTGATCACCCGCAAACGCTCCAGGACTTTCTGACTGCCGATATCTTCAATGATCTTCTCGGCAATGTCACGCTTGTTCACCAGCATCGTATAGCGGGTGCTCGCGATCACCATCTCTGAAATTTGCGTCACATGTTTGGAAGCCAATAACTGCAGATCCTCCTGCTGATGCCTCAGTACAAACAGCGCAAACAGAACCGTCGCTGTTGACAATGCAATGAACAGGTAAAGACTGACTTTGACCTTGAGATTGATTGGACGCATTGATCAGATCGGTGCAACAGCACCCAAATGATTATGACATTGCCAGCTGGTTGGGCCAGCACCGCATTGCCGGGTTTGCCGCGAAATCCTCGCAATTCTTCCTCAAAAAAAGACCCAATAATTCGGCTCGCTGGTGTTTTGTTGATCCGGCGCAATATTTGGGTGGTTTGCGTAGCAATCACCCCGCTTTTGAATTTCTGACAACATGGAGGTTTCGCGGGAAGTGCCTCATGAAAAGTGTTCTGCTTTGGGTGATTTTGACTGCCGGCGTTGGCAACGGTGCCTGGGGACAGTCTTTTTGCACCAGTGATGGGCAGGCCACCCCGCTGACGCTGGTTGAGCACTTCATCAGCGCTGACTGTGCAGCTTGTTGGAGCGCTCCGCAAACGGCTCCAGCTACTGCGCAGGCGATGACGATTGACTGGATCGTGCCCAGTGCGCAGGGCGATGAAGCGCCCTTGTCGGCGGCCGCCATCCGGGAGGCGCAGCAGCGGCTTGATAGCCTGGGGCAAACTGCCCCTACTACCTCAACCGTCACGTCGACCCACATTCCGGGCCAGTCGGCTTATCAACTGCAGGTGGCGCACGGCTTGAGCGTGGGCGCCTACGTCGGTGCCACCATCGAATTCACAACCTCTGACAAAGCGCAGCCTTCGATGCCACTTATGGCATGGCTGCTGCTGGTGGAGACCCTGCCGGCCGGTGTGGAGGGTGCGCAGTCGGAAAAAAATCTGGTCAGAAACGTGCTTGTTTCGACATGGGATAGTCCCGATGAGCAGACCAACAG
>CAIMZS010000370.1 GCA_903846015.1 uncultured Anaerolineae bacterium
AGACGTGTGCTCTTCCGATCTGGAGATGATCGATCTCGATGTCGCCGAATCAACTACCCACTTCATGAAACCGGTTTGCACAAGCTGATTGTGTGGCTGGCACACCGTGTTTTGAGACCCTTTATGGTAATGGAAGTGAGAGGGTTAGAGAATCTGCCGGAAAAGGGGGCGGTTGTGGTTGCTGCCAATCATTTGGTCACCTTTGATGTTTTTCCGGTGCAATTGGCTTTACCGCGCATGGTTTTTTATATGGGGAAGGCGGAGCTTTTTCAAGTCAGTCTCGTTCATGCTGTTTTCAGGCAATTGGGTGCCTTTCCTATTTACCGTGGCGAGCATGATGCCTGGGCTATGCAACATGCCCGCAATATTCTTTCTGCGGGGCAAATCGTTGCCATGTTCCCGGAGGGGACTCGTTCACGGGGTGTGGGATTGGCATTGGCCAAACCTGGCGCAGCAAAACTTGCAATTGAGATGGGTTGTCCCCTTGTGGCTATTTCGGTTGACGGTATCCAGAACTTATTCAAAAATTTACCGCACAAAACTTTGGTGAGAATTGTAATTGCTCCGGCAATTATTCCGACGATCGATGACAGTCCACTTTCATTAACCGATGCATTGATGTTTACTATGGCACAGAACTTACCCGCAGCGTTAAGAGGTGTGTATGCTGAAATGCCCAAAGGTTTTCAGAAATAATAAAAATTCCTTCAAATTTATCCGGGTTATTTTGATCTAACCTTGTTCGCGCAGATCGATGTCGGTTATTCCAGCTTTTTGTCGGGCGGCTTTCATTAATCCAACAAAAAGAGGGTGAGCGCGGTTTGGGCGGGATAAGAATTCTGGATGAAATTGGCTGGCGACCATATAGGGGTGGTCGGTAAGCTCTGCGATTTCGATGAGCTTGCCATCGGGTGAAAGTCCGGAAAAAAGCATACCCGCTTTTTCAAATTCTTGTTTATAGGTGTTGTTAAATTCCCAGCGGTGGCGATGGCGTTCTTCGATTTGCTCAACTCCATAAGCTTGGGCGGCAATGGAACCGGGTTGTAAATTGCATGGGTACAAACCTAATCGCATGGTGCCGCCCATATCCGATATTGAGCGCTGTTCGTTCATCAAATCGATTACGGGATGAGGCGTGGAGCGGTCAAACTCGCTGGAATTGGCATCTTCATATCCGAGAACATTTCGGGCAAATTCAATACACATTAATTGCATACCCAGGCATAGTCCCAGGTAAGGGATTCTTTTTTCTCGAGCATAGCGGGCGGCCAAAATTTTACCTTCGGTACCGCGCGACCCAAAACCGCCAGGTATCAGGATCCCGTCAGCAGACATAACCATGTCCCAGCCTTTATCTTTCTCAAGATCCGCAGAATGAACCCATTTAATATTAACCTCTACACCAGCTTGTACGGCGGCGTGTTTGAGTGCCTCTCGAACCGACATGTAGGCATCCTGTAACTCAACATATTTACCGACCAGGGCAATGGTAACTTCGGGTTTGGGACGTTTTACTTCTTTAACGAGATTTTCCCATGCTTTCCAGTCAGGCTTTTGACGTTCTTCGAGTCCAAGCATTTTTAAGACGTATTCTGCCACACCGGCTTTTTCTAGCAGTAGGGGAATCTCGTAAAGTACTGAGGCTGTCACCATCGGTACGACCGCTTTTTTGTCAACATCGCAGAAAAGCGCAATTTTGTCACAAAGCTCATCGGCGATGGGGTGGTCAGATCGCGCAATGATCATGTTGGGTGAAATGCCAATTGAGCGTAAGGCAGCCACTGAGTGTTGGGTTGGTTTGGTTTTTAATTCACCGGTCGCCCCAATATAGGGCAGCCAGGTAACGTGGACAAAAAGGACATTTTCTCGACCCACCTCGCTGCGTAACTGTCTAAGGGATTCGAGGAATGGCTGCGACTCGATGTCTCCAACTGTGCCCCCGACTTCAACCAGTATAATATCGGCATTGGTTGCTTTTGCGACAAGGCCTATGCGGCGTTTGATTTCGTTGGTTATGTGTGGAATTACCTGAATGGTTCCTCCGAGATAGTCACCACGACGTTCCTTGGTAATGACCTCGTTATAAACCTGTCCGGTCGTGAAATTGCTCACCTTTGTGGCGCGAATATCGATAAAACGTTCGTAATGACCCAGGTCCAGATCTGTTTCTGCACCATCATCCAGTACAAATACTTCACCGTGCTGGTATGGACTCATTGTTCCAGGGTCGACATTAATATAAGGATCAAGTTTCTGGACCGCAACTTTTAAGCCACGTTCTTTTAAAGTGCGACCAAGCGCAGCGGCTGTGACGCCTTTACCAACCGAACTAACCACGCCGCCCGTGAAAAAGATATATTTGGTTGTCATATCACATCTCCGATTGAAGGGTCTTCAAATCCATAAATTTTGGGGAAGGCATTGCAGATTGTGAGTAGTGATCGCAGTAGGATTTCAGCTTTCACTGTACTCATGATCAACTGTTGGGGTAAGACATTAATTATATTATAAAAGTAGTGGGGAGGGCCGTTTACCGGCGTCCTCCCCACATGGGTAGACAAGAATATTTTATGTGCTTAGGAAGGCCGAGTTGTCGTTTCATCCCACCAATTTGACCAGGTCTTCTGCAGCTCGTCGCATTTCAAGGAAGACAAGCCCCAGTTTACCTTCCTGGCGGGCGAGAGCGGTGAGTACGGCCTCAGAACCAACTGAGATTAAAACGATAAAGCCTCTATTCCCTTTAATATAAACCTGTTCGAGACTTCCACGTCCGAGTTCTTGCGCAATGCGTTCGCCAAGCGATAACATTGCAGCAGACATGGCAGATACTCGATCTTCCTCAGCACCTTGTTGCAGGGCTGAGGCCATTATTAAGCCATCTACAGAAACGACAGCAGATGCTTCTATGTCTGGCGCGGCGGCCTGCATTGAACGCAGGCGTTCCACCATTTGCTGGCTGCGATTTTTACTCATGTATGCTTCTCCAAGCGTAAAGTTCTGTAGCAGTTTACCATAGTATTATAAGCCATACAGGAATAATTTGCATATAATGAATCCGTTATGATATTGCGATGCCTGGATATTGGAATGATTGGGTCAACGCGGTATCTGGTAATTAGGCGCTTCTTTTGTGATGATTACATCATGTGGATGACTTTCGATCAGTCCTGCATTGGTGATCCTGACCAATTTTGTATTTGTTCGTAAATCATCCAACGAAGTGGCACCAGCGTAGCCCATTCCTGAGCGTAATCCACCAATCAGTTGATAGATAAAATCACGCAGTGTGCCTTTGAATGGGACCCGGCCTTCAATGCCTTCAGGAACCAATTTCCCCGCGCCGCCCTGGCCTGTCCCGTATCGATCCTTTCCAAAACCCTGCAATGCGCCCATTGATCCCATGCCGCGATATTCTTTAAAGCGGCGGCCTTCGTAAATGATAGTTTCTCCGGGTGACTCTTCCAATCCTGCCAGCAATGAACCGAGCATAACCGTATCGGCACCTGCGACGATTGCCTTGACAATGTCACCAGAATACTTTATGCCGCCATCGGCGATGATCGGGGTGTTTGTGCGCTGCGCTTCGGTTGCGCAGGCGTTGATTGCCGATAATTGCGGCATGCCTGCCCCAGCAACGATGCGCGTTGTACAAATGGAACCTGCTCCAACACCAACTTTAACTGCGTCAGCCCCGGCTTCGATCAGTGCTCGTGTTCCTTCGGGAGTGACCACATTTCCGGCGATGATAGACAATTTGGGGTAGGCTTGTCGAATGCGTTCAATAGCGTTGATAACCCCTTTTGAGTGGCCGTGCGCTGTGTCAATCGCAATCACATCCACGCCAGCGTCATTCAGTTTACCCACGCGATTCTCCAGGTCAGGTCCCACTCCAACTGCCGCGCCAACTCGCAGCCTGCCACGATCGTCGCGGGCTGAATTGGGGTGTTCAATTTCGGTGAGAATATCTTTCACGGTCAGCAATCCTTTGAGATGACCGGCCTCATCGATGAGCAGTAATTTTTCGATGCGATGTTTCTGGAGCAGTATTTTGGCATTTGCATTTGAGATCCCGACCGGGGCAGTCACCAGGCGCTCAAGGGGTGTCATGAATTCGCTGACCGGCTTTCCAAAATCGCGGGGTTCGACGAAGCGAATATCACGATTGGTTAAAATGCCATTTAATTGTCCATTCTCGTCCAAAATTGGCACGCCGCTGATTTTGTAATTGGCCATGATATCTTCAGCTTGCCGTAGCGTGGAAGAGATCGGCAGTGTAACCGGGTCGGTTATCATCCCTGCTTGAGAGCGTTTGACTTTGTCTACCTCTGCTGATTGTTGTTCTGCCGACATGTTGCGGTGGATAATCCCGATTCCGCCTTCGCGTGCCAACGCAATAGCCAGGCGAGCTTCGGAAACTGTATCCATGGCTGCTGAAAGCACAGGTATATTCAGGCTGATCTCACGTGTAAGCCGTGATTGTACCGAAACTTCGGATGGCAAAATTTCACTGAATGCAGGTACAACCAGGACATCATCAAATGTTAATGCTTCCAAAGAGTGAAAAAGTTCATTGTTCATTACGAAGCTCCGCGTTATGCAGTAAGTGGTTCAAAGAAAGAGTGTGAATTAATTTTGTCAGACCTGAACGTGTGCCTGGATGAACATAATGGTTTTACACATATCATAGGCACATTTATTACCGGGATTTTGGCTGTTACCTGCCCACATTTTTTGTCAAAATGGTAACACGAATTATGTAATTGTATACACATGTTGGAGGATTTGCAACATTTTCAAATTTGCAACCGTTTTTGCCAAACTACGTAATTCATGTTAAACTCAACAGTTGCCGTTTCAAAGGAGGAGCGTATGAAAAATCGTCCTGGATGTCTTTCTGGTTTGTTACAGTTATTTTTGATTGAAAAAATTTTTGATTGGGCCCAGCGCAAATTTGGTTTTGGTCGCGGTGGTTGTTGCGGGTGTGGTTGTGGCATGATCCTTTTCATGGTATTTATTGGCCTGATTTGTTCTGTACTTACCGGCGTAAATTGGACGCATTTCGGTTTCTGATGCCACGAGGTTCTATTATTGTTGGCTGGTTTCTTATGCTAGCTTTTCTTGAGGCTATTTTGCCTCAAGCCGTGTCCGCACAGGATATCACCTTGACGCCTTCCCTTGTACCCATCGGTATTTTCTTTCCGGAAGATGGGCGGGTTGTTTCGGGTTTGGTGAAAATCAGTGGAATAACGAAATCGAATTGGAGTCTGGACTTCTCATCCAGGGATGATACAACTGCCACATGGTTTCGAATAAACCAATCGTCCGAGTCAGTCGCTTCCAATTTGCTCGCGATTTGGGATACCACCCAACTCACGGATGGTTTTTATACTTTGCGCCTGCGAATTTTTACGCAGGGTGTTGAGGCTGATTATGATGTAAAAGTTCGCATTCAAAATTATTCAGCTGTTGAAACAGCGACGGTGTTGCCAACATGGACAGCTGTGACCAGATCGACAGCGGTGCCCATGTCCACAGTTCCGATCCCATCATTCCCAACGAAGACTTTGGGAACAGCGGTATCGGTTACGAATTTCCCGACCATGGAGGTGACAAATATTCCCGATAAGCTGCCAGGTCTTCCTCCCAACCCAGCTATCCTCGATCCAAAGGATATCCTGACCTACTTGGGCAAGGGCATGGCAGCTGTTATGCTTGCATTCGCATTTACTGGCTTGATCTTATCATTACGGCGTAAATGATGCGTCTAACTATCTAATAATTTTGTGATTAATAATTTTTATCATCCATTAAAAAAACGCCAAATATGATTGACACATTCCCTTATCTCGTTATCGGCCTGGGCAATCCGGGTCGGGAATATTCCCGAACCCGGCATAATATTGGATTCATGCTGGTGGATCGGTTGGCTGTTCGGTTGAATGCGCGCGGCATGAAGGTGCAGTCGAAAGCGATTGTCATCACAGCTCAATATGAAGATCAAAAGCTGATCCTTGCCAAACCGCAGACATTTATGAATTTGTCCGGTCAATCGGTGCAAGGATTGGTACATTTTTATAAGCTTCCCCTTGACCATGTTTTGATCGCGCATGATGATCTGGATTTACCGTTTTGTACCATTCGGATGCGCCCAGGAGGCGGGGCTGGAGGACAAAAGGGTATTAAGTCTACCATCGACCAGTTAGGCACCCCAGAATTTGCACGTTTGCGACTCGGGATTGATCGCCCACCCGGTAGGATGGATGCCGCTGCTTATGTGCTGCAAGAATTTTCCCAGAAGGAATTAATGACAGTATCGGAGACGCTTGATCGGGCAGCTGATGCCGCGCTTGCCTGGATGTCAGAAGGTTTGAATACGGCCATGAATAAATACAATGGTGTTCCAACTGTGAGTTAATGTATGGATTTTCTCCTTTCTCGGATCCGATCGACAACCGAATACCAGAATTTTCTGCGATCTGTTCAATCTGATGTGCATTTGCCTGGGTTGGGCATTCCGCGTTCTGCCCGGCTGCCAATGTTGGCTGCTCTGCATGGTGACCTGAATCGTCCGATTGTGCTACTCACTGATCGTGCAGACCATGCGCTTTCGGTTTTTGATGAACTTGCCTTTTGGGCCCCTGCTGCGCCGCGCTTTTTATTTTCGGAACCCAACCCCTTATTTTACGAAGATGCAGCCTGGGGTAACACGACCCGTCGTGAACGCTTGCAGGCGCTTACGGTTTTAGCCAGCTACCTTCTGCCTTATGCTGAAAAACCATCCATTCCGCCTATCATCGTTGCTTCGGCACGTGCAGTGATGACCCGCACAATGCCTCGCCGGGATTTTCTCAAGGCGAGCAAACGGCTTATTGTTGGGCAGGAAATCCAGCCTGATGTGCTCATTCACCAATGGGCCCAGATTGGCTACCAGGCTGCAGAAACAGTTGTGGAGCCGGGGCAGTTCTCTCAACGTGGCGGCATCCTGGATATCTGGGTAAGTGCGAGTATGCTGCCGGTTCGGTTGGACTTTTTTGGTGATGAGGTCGAGACAATTCGGCGTTTTGACCCGACTTCCCAGCGCACCGTGGCAAAACTTGAAAGCCTGTTTGTCGGACCGGCGCGGGAATTTATTGTGACTCCACAGGTTCAAAATTTAATTCCAGATGGGAAGGAAATTTCAGAATTTTCCATCCCATTGCTGCACCAATTTCCTGCTTCCATTCTTGATTATCTGCCTCAAAAAGGTTTGGTAATTGTTGATGATATTTCACTGTCTGAGGCGCTGGTAACTGAGATGGAAGAACAGGCCGTGAAGTTCCGACAGGAATCCATAGCGGAAGGCACGCTGGCAGCAGATTTCCCTGTTCCTTATTCAACCTGGTCTGAAGTACTTGATTCCATACAAGCGCATGCCTGGCTCGAAATGGGTTTGGGAAACCAGGACATGGCTGATCAATCATTAAGGTATTTGTTTGGTCACGATCAGAGATTTGGTGGGAGATTAAAACCTTTTGTGGAATACCTGGCTGGTTTGGCGGGACAGGGTGACAGTGTATTTGTGGCAACCCGCCAACGTGAGAGATTGGAAGAACTTTGGGCGGAGCAAATGCCTGATTTGCAAAAGGGGGCCGACTCGCCGTCAATCCTGAGGGGAAGTGTGCAATTTTTGGATGCATCACTCTCAGAGGGTTGGGTTTTAGCCCCAGAGTCAGATATTCCGGTCCATCTTATAACCGATTCGGAAATATTCGGTTGGGAACGCCCGACTCCCCGAACCAGTCGTCAGAAGCCATTGATTGATGCTCCAGAATCGGCTTTTGCCGATTTGCGAGTGGGTGATTTTGTTGTTCATGTGGATTATGGCATCGGGCGGTTTGTGGGGTTGGTGCGGCGGGTGCTGGATAAGCACGAGCGGGAATTCTTGGCGGTTGAATATAGCGGCGGCGACCAAGTATTCGTGCCGGTATTTCAGGCTGACCGTTTAACCCGTTATGTTGGTACCGAAGGGGGACAGCCAATTGTTACTCGCCTGGGTACCCAGGAATGGGCAAACGCCAAGTCTAACGTTAAAGAGGCGGTAAAGAAAATTGCGGAGGAACTGCTGGAATTGTATGCAAAGCGCCAGACTATCACGGGCTATGCTTATCAGCCGGACACGCAATGGCAAAAGGAATTGGAAGACAGTTTTCCGTATATGGAAACACCTGATCAGGTGAGCGCGATCGCGGCTATTAAGCGTGATATGGAGGCGGCTCGCCCCATGGATAGGTTGTTGTGTGGCGATGTAGGCTATGGTAAGACAGAGGTGGCCCTTCGGGCAGCGTTTAAAGCTGTACAAGATGGCCGACAAGTGGCGGTCCTGGTTCCAACGACTGTTCTGGCGCAGCAGCATTTTGAGACATTCCAACAGCGTCTGGCGGTTTTTCCAGTGACTGTAGAAATGCTTTCGCGTTTTAGAACACCACGTGAACAGACAGAAATTATTCGCAAGTTGTTGCTTGGGCAGGTGGATATTTTAATAGGTACTCACCGCCTGATTTCTCAGGATGTGGAGTTTAAAAACCTTGGACTGGTAATTATTGATGAGGAACAGCGCTTTGGTGTTACGCATAAAGAACATTTGAAAAAATTGCGTACCGAAGTGGATGTACTGACGCTGACAGCCACGCCCATCCCACGCACACTCTATATGGCATTGACCGGTGTTCGTGATATCTCGAATTTGAATACCCCACCTGAAGAACGTTTGCCTGTGATAACGCACATTGGGCCCTATTCACCGAAATTGGTGCGCCAGGCTGTTTTGCGGGAGTTGGAACGCGGTGGGCAGATCTTTTTTGTTCACAATCGTGTCCAGACCATTCACGCGATGAAAATGCACTTGCAGAAGCTGGTGCCAGAAGCGCGGATTGGTATAGGGCATGGGCAGTTGGACGAGAAAGAACTGGCATCAGTTATGCATAAATTTACTGACGGCCAGATTGATATTCTTCTATCCACCACGATTATTGAAAGCGGGCTCGATATTCCGAATGCCAACACCCTTATTGTTGACCGGGCGGACACGTTTGGCCTGGCGCAGCTCTACCAATTGCGTGGCCGTGTGGGCAGAGCGGCATCACGCGCCTATGCATACTTTTTTCGCCATCGTAAGAAGGCGCCCACAATTGAAGGGCAGGAGAGACTCGAAGTTATTGCAGAAAATACACAACTTGGGGCTGGTTATTCTATCGCGATGCGTGACCTGGAGATCCGCGGAGCGGGCGAACTTCTCGGGATGCGGCAGTCCGGCCACATATCATCTGTTGGATTCCATTTGTACACACGCATGCTGGCAACCGAGGTTAAAAGGCTGCGGCGCGCCTTAATCGCAGTTTCGGAAGGAAAAGCTGTTGATGAACTGGCTTATGCAATTGTTCCAACAAGTGGACCTTTTTCCAGTTTTGAGGATGAACTTAAGGAGCCAGTCACCGTTGACCTGCCGCTGGCAATTGGAATACCGGTTACCTATATTCCCAACCAAGACTTGCGCTTGAGGTTGTATCGGCGTATTGCCAGCTTGCGCCAGGAAAGTGAGCTGGAGCCACTGGAGGTCGAATTCCATGATCGTTTTGGTCCGCTGCCTGAAATGTTGCAAAACCTTTTTTTCCAGATGCGTATTAAGCTTCGAGCAGATGCTGCTGGTTTATTATCGGTGAGTACTGAGGCTGGCCAGATCATTGTGCGTTACCCGGCATTGAATGAAAATATGTCGCAACGAATACTTTCTGATCTAGGTCCCAGTATTCGGGGTGGAAAGAATGCTTATTGGTGTAATTTTTTAAAAGACGATGCCTGGCAGGAGCGATTGATGGATTTTTTGGATCGCCTTGTAGCGAAGGTCATCACACTTACACCGGATTGAAGCTGTTTGTGCTTGTACTGGCATTATTGGATGCATTCTGGAGTAAAATAGAATTAATGTTCTCTCATTTCTCTAATCTAACACACAAAGTCATACCTTATGGAATTTAAATTACAGGCTCCTTTTATCCCAACCGGTGATCAACCAGAAGCCATTCGGCAACTGGTTGATGGTGTTCAAAAAGGCATGAAGCACCAGGTGCTTTTAGGCGCAACAGGCACTGGCAAAACATTTACCATTGCTTCAATCATTCAACAATTGCAGAAACCTGCTTTGATTATGGCCCATAATAAGACTCTTGCAGCACAACTCTATGCTGAGTTTAGAGAGTTTTTTCCTCAAAATGCGGTTGAGTATTTTGTCTCTTATTATGACTATTATCAGCCAGAAGCCTATGTTCCGCGAAACGATCTGTATATTGAAAAAGAAACTCAGATCAACGAGGAAATTGAACGCCTGCGCCTGGCAGCCACAACTTCGCTTATTTCTCGCAAAGATGTCATTATTGTTGCATCAGTTTCCTGCATTTATGGTTTGGGAAATCCAGAAGAATTTGGTAAGGGCACAGTCACGCTGCGCAAAGGTGAGATTTACCGGCGAAATGCGCTGATTCGTCAGTTGGTCGAGAGTCAATATCAGCGAAACGATATGGAGCTCAGGCCTGGACTATTTCGTGTAAGAGGAGATACCCTCGAAATAATCCCTGCCTATCAGGATAATCGTGGTTATAAAATCGCTTTCTTTGGCGACGAGGTCGAGCGTATCATGGAATTTAGCCCATTGACTGGTGAAATATTTTCCGAACCAGCAGAGGTTTCAATCTTCCCGGCCAAGCATTATCTTGCCCCGGATGATAAGCTCAAGGAAGCGATCGCTGATATCGAAATGGAATTGAACGAGCGTGTTAAGTTGTTCAATGAGCAGGGAAAGCTGTTGGAAGCTCAGCGGATTGAGCAAAGGGCGCGTTACGATTTGGAAATGATGAAAGAAGTAGGCTATTGTTCTGGAATAGAAAATTATTCGCGCCACCTTGATCGACGGTCCCCTGGAACACCACCCTGGACTTTGATTGATTTTCTGCCATCAGATTATCTTTTGGTGATCGATGAGAGTCATATGACGATACCGCAGATACGGGGTATGTATAATGGCGATCGTTCTAGAAAGGAAACTCTGGTTGATTATGGTTTTCGTTTGCCGAGTGCATTAGATAATCGTCCGTTAAAGTTTGTTGAATTTGAAACAGTGATGGGTAATACCATCTATACTTCCGCAACGCCCGGACCATACGAATTGGGCAAGGCAGAACAGGTGGCTGAACAGATTATCCGTCCAACGGGGCTTGTCGATCCGGCTGTAGAAGTACGACCGAGCAAGGGTCAGGTGGATGACCTGGTGGCGGAAATCAGGATGCGTACAGAAAAAAAGGAACGAGTGCTGGTTACCACACTGACAAAACGAATGTCAGAGGATCTAGCCGATTATCTCAAGGAACTTGGGATTAAGGTTCATTATTTGCATTCTGAAGTGGAAACACTCGAGCGTATCGCGATCTTACGCGATCTTCGTTTAGGGGTACATGATGTGATTGTGGGTATTAACCTATTACGCGAGGGATTGGATTTGCCGGAAGTATCGCTGGTGGCGATTTTGGATGCAGATAAGGAAGGTTTTTTGCGTTCTGGGACGGCCTTGATTCAAACGATCGGGCGGGCGGCTAGAAATTCAAATGGCAAAGTCATTATGTATGCTGATCGCTTAACCGATTCTATGAATTTTGCAATTGGCGAGACTGATCGTCGCCGCGCAAAACAAGTCAAATACAACACAGAACATGGTATCGTTCCGGTCAGCATCCACAAGGCGATTCGTGATATCACCGACTCACTTTCAGTGGAAGGTCGTGAAAGGGCCATGGCTGTTGGCGAGGAAAAAGGCGCATACCGGGCAGGAAAAAAGGCGGATGTCTCCAATCGGAAGGAGTTGGGCAGGGTGATCGATGAGTTGGAAAAGCAAATGAAAGAAGCTGCTAAAAACCTGCAGTTTGAGAAGGCCGCCGCCCTTCGGGATGAAATGTATGAATTAAAAGCTGTAATGGCGGACGATGAAAAATTGAAGCCGTGGGAGAGAATCAAACTGTTGACTGGCCAGGGTTAGTAAGCTAAATATCAATTACATTGAGGGCGTAATTTTGTCGGAATATCAGAGATCACCCTTCGGGCTGGTGCATTTGACACCAACCCGAAGGGTGATATTTTTGAGCTAGGCAGGGTGTGGATGGTGCCTTTCCTTGAAAGCATCCACCTTTGGGGCAAGCAATCCTGCTCCAAACAGCAGTGCTGCCCCGATAAGACTTATCCAAAAGCCAATACCGGGGTAAGCGCGAAACTTAACCCATAAGCCCCACCATGCGATCAATGTCAAAATTCCAATCATGCCGCTCAGCATCAGCAGGCTTTTGTCGTGGTTGCGAGCATAGGGTTGGATCATTACTCTGAAAATGGCGTACACCGCAAGAGCCGCCGGGATGATTAACATCATATTGGCCCACCAGTACTTCCCCGTTAGCAGCATGGCTAGTGAACTTTTCCCGCATAACCCTCCACTTGTGCTGAAAAAGGATTCGAAGTTGGTCAAAAATACAGGTCTGGATGCCAAGCTGGCTGAGGATACCTCGGGCGCACAGCCCATTTCCTCGGCTTGCAGCTGGGCAACTTCCGTGGCCTGCCCAACCCCCATTTCCATTACGGAAAGCCCTCTGCCTGTTGGCAGAAATAAGCCGGCCAGCAACATTAAGGTGGCAAATACTGCAAGATAAACCGAAAGTGGTCGAACCATTTGGACCTCCTTAATTTGGAAAAACTGTGAAATAAAACTTGTGATGATAAAAAGCCATTTACGGCAGTTGATTGTAAGTTTGCTTGATAGCTCTTATTAGGAATACTTATATAAATAAATTATACAACTTTGTAGAAACTTTCACAATCATCATTGCGTAAATGGGTGCGGCAAAACCTGGTTATCAAAAAAGAGAATCGGCGGCAATGGTTTTGAATTGGCTTCTATTCCAGTGTCTTTTAGTGCTTCTGCAGCTAATCCAAATCCACTTTCCACCTCATCTGCACCACTATTATCTTCAG
>CAIMZS010000371.1 GCA_903846015.1 uncultured Anaerolineae bacterium
CCAGGGAAAAATCCGGGAGCTCGCCAATCTCTCCCAACCCGATTTGTATCTTACGCCAAAGCATGCGAAAAAAATTCTGAGCCTCCGTCAAATCCGGTTGGAGAACGATCTCGGGACGAGGCCCATCTCTTAGAATCAATTGGCACTCTGTTCCTTCCAACACATGCAGCATGGTAGGAAGTGTTATCACCACACTTCCACTTGTCCGGCCGGCTGATCTGATTTTTCGCGTACCAAGGTGCATCACAATCCCTTTTGCTACATCGTCTAGCCGATCTTCTAGCAGAATTACTGCCAAATTTTTCGAACACTCGATGCTACGAATGTTCGAAAAAGATACTGTTTAAATTAATTCCTGGGCCCTGGCAATCCAAACTTCCACTTTCGCCGGATTCCCAATTTTCCCTAATGCCTGGTGAATTTGCTCAGGCGTGCTGGCAGCCAGCTTCGCAAAAGATGAAATACCAGCCTCATTCAAAAGCTTCGCCATCCCAGGCCCGATGCCATGGATCGTTTTAAGATCATCGCTCGGGGGGGTTGCTTCAACCGGTTCAGCTGGAACCCATGCGCTCACGACCGCTTCAGGCTGCGCCGAAATACTTTGCGCCTTGCGGCCTTTCTGCTTGAGTTGGCTGATACTGGCCCAGATTTTGGCAGCTTCTGCCTGGTCAGCGCGAACAGCACTTAATTTGGCATAGTTGCTTGCCCGTACTGCGCTTACCTCAACCGAAAGGCTGTTGCGTAAATGGACCAGATTCTTCTTCTGTGCCATTGCCGAAGCCCTGCGGCCAACAGCCGACGTCTTCAAGGAAATAGCCGCATCCTGGCGCAGCTCGTTCACACTCTGCTGCAGTTTTGCGAAATGCTCACCCAAGTCCTGAGACTGCTGGGTGGCCATCTCTTGATGGGCTGTGCTGATCGAGCTGATAAAGAAAGCGGTGTCGGTGGACAGGCGGGCGTGCTGGCTGGTTAATTTCTGATTCAGTTCATCCGCCATGGCCTGGTTGGACTTATCCAGACCGCCCAGGAAGCCTACAGTTGCCTGGCGCATGTTATTCACCTGGCTATGCAAGTCATCCATCTCTGCGCCCAAACGGCGACGCTGTTCAACATTCATGGCTTTCCTTTCCTGTTCGATTTCCTTCAGAAAGTCCACTGCGGCCTGGCTGGCGCCCACAACCTGAGCGCGTAAATCATGCAAATGATCATCGAGTTTCTGCCTCTGTTCAGAGGTCATTGCTCGATGTTGGGTATTCATTTCACTTAGGAAGAGACTGGTGGACTGACCAGCATGAGCCACTTCGCGGCGTAAATCTTCCATATTCTGTTTCAAAGCTTTTTCCTGCTCGGCAGACAATGCCCGTTGAGCAGTCCGATAATTGTTCAGAACCGACTTCACATCGGTGCGTAATTCAGAGACTGCTTGCATTCGCGTCTCATGATCACGAAGCAGGCTTTGTGCCAATGCGTGCATATTCCCAGAGAGCAATGTCATCGTAATACCTCCTTTTCATAAAGAGATTACTACCGGCCGAACCTTTACAACGAATACCAAATTGAATTGGTTCATCTTTCAAAAAAAACGATGCCAGATACAAAAGAGAAGATTAGATCGTCTCCATTGCATCTGGCATCTATGCTACCAGACCCGAAAAGCGGTCAGCAGTTTATGCGGGCATTGCGGATGCAGCGGTAAGACCAACAGCTTCTGCATATTTGAGGTATGTATCGACACCAGCGACGACCACACGAGCTTCGATTGCCAGGAGTTCAATACCGACCAACGACACACGCACCCAGGCATCAATAACGATACCCTTGTCCAGAATACGGTCAATCACTTCCGCCAAACTGGTTGATGCAATTGTTTTCTCGACAGCCATTTTTTTTCACCTCCTTTTATGATGTAAGTTGAACCTCATTGATCATGTATATATATTACGCCTCTTTGAAAAACTCTGGCGTTTGCTTACCGTTAGGAATGCTGGCGGGTTGATGAACGAACATGTAACCCTGGTGCGAGATAGTCACGATAATTACGGGGTGGAGCGGGTCAATCTCGATCTTGTCGCGCAGGTTTTTTATATGCCAGCGCACCAAACCGGTGTTCGCTATATCGTCCGGATAATTCCAGACAATTTGCAAGAGTTGGCGGCTGGTGAAAACTTCTTGCGGATGAGCTAAGAGGAAGTACAACAGATCAAATTCGATCGGGGTAAGTTCAAATTCCCTTTCCCGGATCATCACCAGATGCGTGTGGATATCCAGGGTAATTTCACCATCCTTGATGATCGATGGCTCAATTTGGGCTGTCTTCTCCGGCGTGAAGGATCGCTCCTCGCGGCGAAGCAAAGCTCTGATATGGGCATGCAGTTCCAACAGGTCAAACGGCTTGGTCATATAATCATCTGCACCCTGATCCAGCCCATTCACGCGCTCCGAAATTGCGCCGCTGACCGTCAAAAAAAGGATGGGAATGGATGCCAGGTTGCTATCATTGCGCATTTGCAGACAGACATCCAATCCATTCAGGATGGGCATGTTGATATCCAAAATGACCAGGGCGGGATGGTGGCGCCTGGCGATGGCCAGGGCTTCCAGGCCATCGTGAGCTGATAACACATCATAACCTGCCCGATTGAGTGAGTGTTGAATGACCCACACCAAATCCGGCTCATCATCCACCACCAGAATATATTTATCAGTCATATTTCATCTCAGTGTTAGAAACTGCCTGGTAAAGCAGGCGGCGTACTTCAGTCAAAATAAATGGCTTGGCAATAAAGCCAAAAAACAAGTTGTTTTTGATGCCTTCAACAATAGTTCGGTCTTCCTGATAATAAAATCCGGAAAGCAGGATGATGCTGGTGCCCGGGCTGCGTTCGCGGATCAGAGCAGCCAGACTAAAACCGTCCATATCAGGGATTTTGATATCCACCAAAGCGACCTTGAAGAATTTTTTTGCCAGTAAGGTCAATGCTTTTTGGCCGGTTATCGCACTGCTGACTGCAAACTCAGCCGGGTTGAGCGATTTCTCGATCACCCAGCAAAGATCTTCTTCGTCATCCACAACAAGAACGTTAATCCTATTACCTTCCATTCTGATCCCTGACTTCATATGTTCGCGGAAGCCGCACAATAAAATTACTGCCTTTTCCGAGCTCGCTCTGAACCTCAATCATGCCGTGATGTTGTTGAATAATGGTATGGCTGACTGATAAGCCCAGCCCAACCCCTTTTCCCACCGGCATGGTAGTGAAGAATGGATCGAAAAGTTTGCTCAGGTTTTCAGGGGAAATGCCATGCCCAGAATCCATAAAACTGACATCCACCAGGCCAGTCGCATCGGTTGCCACCACGATTTTTATTGACCCACCACCTGGCATGGCGTTGCAAGCATTCAGAATCAGGTTAGTAAAGACTTGCAGCAGCATCTCATGGCTGCCGGCTATAGGAGGCAAATCCGGTTGGCAGGTTACCGATACGACCACAGAATGCAATTTTATTTGGCTATCCAGCAGTAACAAGGTTTCATTAATAATGTCGCGGAGATTGACGGCCTTCTTGGTCCAATCACCGGCCGGCCTGGCAAACTTAAGCAGGTTTTCGATAATCAGCGAAGCTCGCCGGGTGGAAGCATGAATTTTTTCCAGGCCTTGCTTGCG
Organism: uncultured Anaerolineae bacterium; assembly: GCA_903846015.1. Taxonomy (GTDB): domain Bacteria; phylum Chloroflexota; class Anaerolineae; order Anaerolineales; family Villigracilaceae; genus UBA5195. The sequence continues at coordinate 3,666 of CAIMZS010000371.1, forward strand.
CAATTTTAAATCCCTGGGAAATTCCATCAGCAATTGAGCGCTGGCCGAAATGATCCCCAATGGGTTGCGCAGCTCATGAGCAATGCCGCCTGCCATAATTCCCAGCGAAGCCATCGCGGCGGATTGAGATAGCTTGTCCTCCATCCGCCGGCGGTCGGTCAGATCCCTTCCGACCGCCACAACCCCAGCCACATTGGCAGCATCGTCGCGCATTAGCGAACAGCTCCAGGCAATCGGAACTTCAGTGCTTTTGGCAGTCAGCAAATTAGCTTCGGCATGTTGGACAGTTCCACTCTTCATCAGCTCACCCAACATGTAGTTCATAGCCGGTTGGTGGGCAGATATACACACAGAAACCAACGTGCGCCCCTTTACGTACTCACTGTTTATGCCCGAAACATCCTGGGCAGCGCGATTCCAGGTGACAATCCTGCCGTGATGGTCGAGCGAGACAACCAGGTCATTGGCGCAATCCACTACCCCAGCCAGGTGACGCTCAATACGCCGGATCTCTTCACCTAACTGCTCCCGTTCGGTCATGTCGTCCATTAGCAGCAGCACATTTTCCACATGCCCCGGTACCGAGGATCTTCCGCCGGAAGGATTGGAGACCGCAAAGATGGGGATCAGGCGATAAAAATAGGTTCTGTTTGCCAGGCCAGAGGCGCGATAGACCACTTTTGAGCCTTCAACAGGAGCGCCGCCCCGAAAAACCTGCAAAATACGTTGACGAAGATGGGTATAGTCCAACAGAACCTGAGGCCATATCTCATCCATGCGATGGCCCAGGGTCATCTGTTCATCTCGCCGTGTTTTCTCCAGGAAGTTGTGGTTAACCGAAACAACTCGCATTGAACGGTTGATCACCACCAGGCTGCTGGGTATGCTTTCCAGGATGCTGGAGATAAATTGTTTTTGGCTTTCAAGTTGCAGGAAACTCTTTTTGAGCGCCACGATTGATTCTTCTAATTTGGTAATATCCAGTCCCTGCACAATGGTGGCAAGCCGAGTATTGCCATCTGGCAAAAACAGGTTTGCCGAATTCCACAGCAAGGTATGGATTGAGCCATTCTGATGTTGAATGTTAATTCCAACTGCTTCCCATTGGTCGCTAGCCGGCATTTGATGAATCTTCTGCATAGATGATTTTTTTTCAGCTGGAGGAAAGAGTATTTCGGGCGATTTCCCAAGAACATTCGACGCGTTCCTCCCGGTAAGATTTTCGAAAGCATGGTTGAAACGTGTAATCTTGAACTGCGCATCCCATACGATGATAGGAACGGAGGCATAGTTGAACAGATTTTCAAGATAATCGTTTGTCTCGTACAAAGAGGCATCTACCAGTTTTCGGCTGGCCAGTTCCGCCTGCAAATTATCAAATAACTGAGATTTTCCAATCGCCACCGACACCAGATCAGCCAATGTAGCCAGAACGGAGACATCCTCCTGGCGAAAAGCATTCAACATCGGACTCTGGGTATCCAACACACCCACAACCTGATTCCCAACGATCAATGGGATGCTTAGCTCAGAGCGGGTTGGAGGCAGTTCAGGAAAATGATTCTTGTATTGTGGTTCACGCTCTACATTGTTGGACAACAGGTGTTTGCCGTGCTTGCCTGTCCACCCAACCATTCCCACCCCCTGGCTAATGCGGTAGTTATCTGGGAAAATATGCGTAAAGTTATCTGCTCTGGCCCGCATGACCAGTTCTCCGCTCTTGCGATCGATAATGAAAAGTGCAACCAGGTGGAAACCAAAGACATCGTGGATGCGTTTAGCGGCGATGTCCAAAACACCCTGAAGGCTCAATACCGTCGCAATTTCGCGGCCAATGTCGGTGATGAGTGCCATCTGGTTGGCGCGCATTTCAATATCAACTTCAGTCTGCTTACGGGCGGAAATGTCCCGCGTGACTACCCGCGCCTCCACATGTCCGGTCTCTACGTTAAAGTAAAAGTTGGAGATATGCTCGACCCAAACGGTTGACCCATTCTTACAGGGTTGTTCGAATTCACTGGTATAAAATAGGTCTGGAGAATTGTGACCGGCCCGAAATGCCGCCGCTTGCTGAGAGATGGCTTCGCGCGAAAAACCTGCACCCGCCGCCGATTTAAAGATACCATCCACCGGCGCAGCCATCATTTCTTCGGGTGTAAACCCGCACATGTTTTGAACAGAAGGGCTGATGTAAAGGAAATGCATGCTATCTGCATCCATTGTCCAGACTACATCCTTCATGCTCTCGGTAAGCATGCGGTATTTTGCTTCGCTCCTCTGCAGCCTTTCTTCTCCCTGTTTGCGCTCGGTGATATTTTTATGCGCCAGCACCATCCAGGGTTGGCCCCCACTCTCAAATTTAGAGATATGTAACACAAACCAGCGCTTCTCGTTTGGAGCATCGCAGGGGTATTCGATGTCGATTTCCTTCTTTACACCCGCAAGCACGTCCTGGATTGCCTGGGCCGTCCCCCCCTCAGCAGAATGCTCACCATTGGCTGAAGCGCAAAAATCCAGATAGTTCAATCCAAGCCCATGATTGGGGAGCTTTAATCCGTTCATTTCACCAAACTTGCGCCAGGCGGCATTACTATGAACAATCACCCCATCCCGGTCGAGAATAACAATATGAGCCGAAAACGAATCCTGTATCCCTTGCAAAAATCCATCTTCTCTGAGCGCTCTTTCCTCCACAGCGTTGCGTTTAGAAATATAACTAACTAGAACGCGCTGTGTACAGGCACCATGAGCATCGGACCTGATGCTCATTTCCAGTCGCGCCAAAAACCGGGAATCATCTTTGCGTTTCATGCACAGGTCGCAGCCTTGGGGAGAACCCGTTTCAACCAGCTGCTTACATTGCCTGTCGTAAATTTCCCGGTCTGCATCCAGAATAAAAAAAGAAAAAGAATAAGTCAGCAAATCAGTGCATGCCAGCCCCAGCATGTCGGCAGCAGTTAGATTGACTTCCAGAATGTTGCCTTTTTCATTGAGAATAAAATAACTCGCCGGCGCTAAATCATAAATATCGAAGTAGCGTGTTCGCGAGGCTTCCAATTCAATCTGTGTGCGGCGCAGTTCATCGTTCTGCAGCTCTAATTCGGCTTGACGCATTTGCAGTTTGTGGATCAGGCCCTGGGTTTCCGGCCAGGTGCTGGTACCAACAGGTGGGAAACTGGAACCATTTTCTATGGTTTTCCTCGCCGATTGCGTTTCATCAGTCGCATGGAATAATCCCGGGACAGTGTTAAGGCCAACTGTTTCAGACTTCAGCTTCTTATTGCTGGTCATGAGTTTCTCCAATTATTCCAATTGATGGTTCTATTTACGCATATAATGGCTATCCATTGACCCCCCAACTTAAACCCACACCTACTATAATACAAATTGTCACAATCCGTGCAACAGGTTTCAAACATTGGGGGCAATGGCAGATAAATGGTTGTGAAGCAGAGAAGAATTCAGGATATTTCTACGAAGTGCATTCAGAATCATCTCTCCCCACACGATGTTCATGCTTTTGTTCAATGCCAGCACGCTTGCTCCCAAGCAAGATTTCGAGGGGCCGAAGCCCTGCACCCGCTCCATGTTATATTTCATCAAAAGAAGCCCACAAAGATGTGGGCTTCTTTTGATTTGATTTTCAGAACAAAAACATGCTGGCTTTACATACGCTTTTAATGAGTGCCGGTGACCGGTGGTTCGGCCCGCACGGTGATGAGCACTGCCTGGACTGCGGTTCTCATCTTGTAGGTGCCCGTAGCCGGGTCATATTCCTTGCAGGTGATCAGCGTCACCCAGGGCCGGTCCTTGTGTCCCAACACCGTGACATCATCTGGGCTCACAACGGCGGCGTAACGCACCTCGTACGTGAATATCTGACCAAAGGCATGAACAAGGATCTGATCTCCCCATTTTAACTTGCCCAGGTTGACCATGGGGCCAGGCAAACCATTCGACATATACACATGCCCGGTGATCACGCTGTTTCCCTGCCAGGTCGGGAAGGCTGTTCCATTCAAATAGCCTGCATTGGCTCCCAGCCAGGTAATATCCCATTTCCCGTCAGTGAAGGGCACTCCGACTATATCCACACGGATCTTCAACGATGGAACTTCCAGACTCAAGTCTGCATACGTGCTGTAGATCGATTGAAGCGGCAATTCAGGCAGTTTCGTGATAATGCCAGGGGCGAAACCTGTTTCGGGTAGTTTATCCAACGGCTTCGGCTTTTTCCATACCCAGTCCTTTGTGGCAGTTGCCACCTTGGGCTCGCCTGTATCGATAAAGCTCGAGTTATTATTAAAATCCGCATCGATCGTGGCAATGTTTTGAACACTGGTAACGTTGTCCGCCACTTTGACTTTGAAGACGATATAGATTTCATTCTTTGCTGTCTGCGCATCGACTGCGCCCAGGTCCGGACCCAGGGTGCCCTTCCATATTATCCGTCCACGCGGATATAAATCAGTTGCACCTTCGAAGTAACACAGGCTGGTCGTGGTTCCGACTGCCCCTACCGCCGGGTGACAATCTATGCCTATGTTGGTGGAATTGGCCGGGGCGCCGCTCGGAACCGGGTAGGTATTCGGTAGACCCTTTGCCAGGAATGTCGTTCCTGCGGATATCGGGTCATTCACGATGGAGGCCAGCTCAGGGATGTTGGATTCATTTATCCAGACCATGGTCCAGCGCAGAGACGGCAAACCGATCACTTCCAGGGTCTTGATACCCAGGGGTGGGTCAAATATGGAGCCGTTGAAGTTGATGGGCGTGGGAACATCATTGTTGGTTGGATCTCCGTCATGATTATTTCCCGAAGGCCCGCTCGAACTGTTATCCGGGTCGACACCATCCTGCGAAATATCGCTGACGCTCGTATCTGTTGAGCCATAATACCCGCTCGCGGTGGCGTAATTACTGAATGGGCCCGCGGATTCAGGAGTAAAGCGAACTACCATTGTAATTTTTCCACTTTGTCCGACCAGCAGCGTGTCCGAGCCATCCAACATTTTCTGGTTGAGATGCCCATCGTAGCTGCTGTCAACATGGAAATCTGTACTGGTCAATGACTGCACCGAATATGTCGTTGGCGCAGTGGCTGGCGTGGTCACTGGCTTGAATACCGCTTCGAGATTATCAGTGACCTGTATGCGGGTAAGGTCGACCGTCCCGTAGTTCTTCACCTTGAATTCAAAGCTGACTTCGTAAACCCCAGGGCCTGTCTTCACTGGCACACTGGCTTGTTTGGCTACTCCAATTAACGGGAGTTTTATGGTTACCGTGACCGTGGCAGTGGAGCAATCTTGTGGAACGCTGCTGTCACAGATGGTATAGGTAAACGTATCACTCCCGCTGGCTGTGCTTCCGGGGGTGTAGATTAAATAGTCATCCGTTGGATCGGAAGGCGTACCGTTGTCACTGACTGTCACGGTGCCCTGGCTGCCATCCGTCACGGACGTGATGCTTGTGGGGGTATCACCCAACTGGATATCATTGCCAAGCACATCCACATTCGTTGCCACTCCCGCGGTCGCCGTGGTCGTATCATCGACTGCCACCGGAACGGCATTGACCAGATCGCTGTCAGTTGCACGGTTATTGATCGTTTGCGGGTCGATGATCCCAATCGGAACTTCCACAAAGGCATCATTGACAACCGAGCCGTTTGTCGCAGTCACATCCATTTCAACCGTGAAGGTGACACTACCACCACTCGGCAGGGTCGGGATCACAATTCCGCTGGATTGCATCAATAGCACGGTTGTGTTCGCGATGGTCGGGCAGGCTGCTCCACCGCTTGCGCTGCCGCAGGTCACCTTTGTGGCGCTCAGCCCGGTGGTGCTCGGGTCAGTGAACACGGCGCCATTCGCCGCACTCGTTCCGGCGTTGCTCACCACGATGCTGTAACTGGTTGTCCCACCTGCATCCACTTTTGCGACACCGTTGCTCTTGGTAATCGAAAGGTCTGCGGCGGGAATCGCTGTATTGGTTGGCGTAAAGGTGGCGGTCGCTGTCGCGGTGGGGGTATGCGTGTCGGTCGGGGTGGCAGTCACAGTCGAGGTAGGAGTCGCTGTGGCGGTCGGGGTATCCATGACGGTCGGCGTAGAAGTCGTCGTCGCAGTGGGAGTATGCGTGTCGGTCGGGGTGGCAGTCACGGTCGAGGTCGGTGTCGATGTGTCAGTCGGAGTATCGGTGACAGTTGGCGTGAAAGTCGTCGTCGCAGTGGGAGTATGCGTGTCGGTCGGGGTGGCAGTCACGGTCGAGGTCGGTGTCGATGTGTCAGTCGGAGTATCGGTGACAGTTGGCGTGGCAGTCATCGTCGCGG
>CAIMZS010000372.1 GCA_903846015.1 uncultured Anaerolineae bacterium
ACAATGCTAGTGTTGTGACAATATAATTATGAAACGTAATGTTTTGACAATTTTTTATCAGCTTTGTACTTTGTGAAGCTCCAATGAATTTTCCTTTTGTCTAGATTATTCCGGTTGCACCAAGCTGAAGTTTCACGGATAATTTCCTGCTTACTCCCTATATTCCTGCTCAAACATTCTCGACTCATCATGTTTATTTCAATCTCAGCCATGTTGAGCCAGCTGGCATGTTTAGGGGTGTAAACAAATTTAGTTTTGTTCATTATCTTTTCCACAATTTCAGCAGGGAATGTTTCTTCAAAAGATTCTACAAAGTGAGTGTTGAGATTGTCGAGTACGATATTTACTTTTTTAGCGCTCTTATATCTGGTCAAGATCAACCATCTCATGAATTTGGCAAAGTCCTCCCTTTTCCGATGATCCGTTACTTGAATATGATGTTTCCCCGATTTTGGTTCAACTGCTGTGAATATATTACACGTTCCATGTCGGACATATTCATAATCATATTTTTCAGGACTTCCGGGCTTCATCGGTATCGGCTTTCTTGAATCAGCTAATATTTGTTTGCTTTTTTCATCAAAGCAAACAACCGGGAACCTTTTATCATAAGGCTTTGCATATAAATTCAGGATTCTGTACATTCTCTTTCTATATTCATCGGTAATATTCGTGATGCACCACATCTTTTTCAACCAAGGCTTACATTCGTTTTTTTTAGTATCAACCGGATTGTTTCTCGATTGATTGTCTCCAGGGAATGTTCGATCTTTAATGTATTCTCAAGTGACCTTAATGTCCATCGAGACCTCCCTTCTGGAGCTTTTGAACATGCCAAAGCGACAATGTCGGCTTTTATTTTTTCATCATATTTGATTGGTTGTCCAGAACGTGGTTCATCTTGAATCGCCCCAACAACCCCTGCCTCCATGTAATTTCTTTTTATGCGCCAGATTGTTATACGGCTCACATTGTAGAAGTCCTGGATCTCATCATGTTTCTTGCCCTTGTCAAGTGCCAACAAAATATATGCCCGCTCAAATTCTCTGGAATTCCTGCTGCCGGTCTTTGTCAAGTTAGTAAGAAACTCACGATCTCTTGTCTTTAATTTGAATGGCATTCTATTCATATCTTTGCAGTATTATTCTACAAAGATAATGTTTCTATATTAATTTGTCACTACACTAGTAATGGATATTTATTATAATTATTTCATCAATTTCATGTTTTTAGTGGTTAGTAATTCACCATATTCACCAGGCAGGATCTGGTAATTATTGATGTGCCACTCTGCATTTTCGCCCCGAATTTTGCATTACCATTCGCCAGGGAATCGAAAAAAGCTTACAGGTAAAGGACTTTTACTACATATTATTTATTTATGAGATAAGAATGTCTTCAAACAAGGACAAATCCACGAACTCGACTATCGAATCCTGGTCCATATCAATTTAAGCAGACTATTTTGTAGCTATTTCTGACAATGGCACGACTCGCACATGAACGTCCTTGAATGACTTCGTTTCCTCTACTTTGGCCGTGCGGGTATCTTTCTGCCCCAGCCAGATTGGCGTGGTCGTTCCATCCGCATGTAAGATTTGGAGGTTATCAAGATAGACCTTGAACGTGCCCGGATGGTTGCCATTGAAAATCATCCCCTGTTTCCCGAGTCCGCTAGGCCCAAAGGCCCCCACGCCGATGACACGGTGTTCCCAGATACCCGGACCGCCCTTGGGCTCCGGACCCGACGCCTGTTCCCGTCCGAACTGGTCAAATCCATTTCCCTTCACGAAATCAAGGGTAGCCTTTTCCGTGTCCTTTTTGAAGGGTGACTGGTAAAAACCGCTCTTCAATCCTCCCGGCGCTACCATGACATCATATTCAATGTAATCGATCGCATACACCGCTTCATCGCAGGAAGCAAAGGGAACGATCAAACGGTCTTTTGGTGATGCCTTGTCCGTGACTGTCGTGGTAATTTCCAGCACTTCGCCCGCTGGCGCGGGTTTTGCATTGAGCTTTTGAGGAGGCGGCTGATGCGTCAGGGCGACTCCCATGGAATTCACCCAATCGTTCATTTTGACGGTGAGGGCTTTGACCACCTCGGGATGCTCGGCAGCAACATCATGTGCTTCAGATATGTCTTTGCGAATATCATATAGTTCAAAGTGGTCGCTGTAGCGGAAGAGTTTCCAGTCGGCTGTGCGGAGAGCATCCGCATTACGCCAGAACCAATAGTAGCTTTCCACAGGACTTGCTGTGTTATCGCGAAGAGCGGGCCAAATATTTCTGCCGTCCAGCGGACGGGTTGGCGGCATTTTGAGCCCAGCCATGTCGATCAAAGTCGGAAACATGTCCAACGCGCCGCACAATCCGTCCCAGCTGCGGCCCCCAGTCAAACCGCCATTGGGCCAGCGCATGGTCGTCAGGAGATGGGTGCCCCCTTCCCAGATGGAGTGCTTTCCACCCCGGAGTGGGAGATTGCTGCCATCAGGCGTCGCTCCGTTATCGCTGGTAAAAACCACAATGGTGTTGTCCCGCAAGCCGAGATCATCCAACTCTTTCAGAATGGCTGCCACATTTCGATCCATGGCTTCCACCATAGCGGTGTAGATGCGCTTGTTTTCATTGTTGGCCTTGATGTTCTCGTCCAAATCCTTGTCGGCCAGTGCCAGGTCTGACTCTTTGGCCTGTAGCGGCGCGTGGACAATGTGAAACGGCACGTAGCAGAAGAACTGTCGGTCTTTGTTGTCTCGAATGAAATCCATGGCGTGCTGCACGATTAAATCCTCGCAGTAGCCTTTGTCATCGGGACGATATTCGCGGTTGTGCCACCAGCTTACCGGACCTGTATTTTGAACGGTTTGTCTGGTAAAATAGTCGACGGAGCCTCCGTAGTAGACCCAGGCCTCGTCGAAGCCGTGCGCATTGACACCCAGCCCTGTCTTGGTGCGCTTATTTGTCTTGGCAGCCGCCGCATTAAATTCTGGCACATCCGGGTTTTCTCCATTGTGCCATTTGCCGAAGATGCCGGTGCGATAGCCGTTGGCCTTGAATGCTTCGGCAATGGTGGTTTCGTCTTTTGACAGTTCGCCACCCGTATTTGGTCCGGTGCCGACGCGGAATGGATGCCGGGCGGTCAGCAGCATAGCACGGGTGGGCGAACAAACGCACCAGCCCATGAAATTACGGAATTCGACCCCTTGTTGGAAAAATCGATCAATATTCGGCGTCGGGATGGTGCCGCCGGGATGCCTGCTGATGTCGCTCCAGCCCAAATCGTCGGCGAGCAGGTAAACAATGTTTGGTTTGGCTGGAGTCTTCGGGACTTCAGCGGCTGGAAGTACTGCGGGCGATGCCAGCCACACCATGCCCGTTGCCAGGAGTGAATTAAATTTCATGATTCGGATATTCTGGTTGTTCATTTGTCTTATTGTGTTGATTTTTGAGTGTATTTTTTGACTTTGGCAGGAATATTGTTTTTTCCTTCTTCGATCGTGATGGGTTCCCAATAGCGGCCAAGGATAATGCTAATTTATAGTTTTAAAATTAGCGCGAATGGACATCGCAGGTTACAGTTTGACGGATGTCGCGCGAGGAACTGCCAATCAAGAATTCAAACTTGCCCGGTTCAATCACCCAGTCGTTTTGCTTCTCCGAAAAATAGGCGAATGAGCGCTTGTCCAGCGTCAGTGTCACCGTCTGCTTTACGCCCGGTTTCAAGAACACCTTTTTGAAGCCTTTCAATTCCTTTGGTGGACGTGGCACGGAGCATTTGTCCTGGTGAACATAAAGCTGCACAACTTCCGCTCCGGCGCGATGGCCGGTGTTGGTGATGTCCAGTGTCACGGTCACATTGTCGCCGCTCTTGATGGAGGTCTGGCTCAACTTGGGTTCGCCGTATTTGAAAGTGGTGTAGCTCAAACCGTGTCCGAACGGAAATTGCGGCTCGATGTTGTTCGCGTCAAAGTAACGGTAGCCGACGAAAACGCCTTCGCTGTAATCAATTTTCTGTTCGGTGTCGGTCCAGTGCCCCTGGGGATATTGCGCTTCCGATTTGGGGATCGTCACGGTGAGCTTGCCGTTCGGATTCGCTATGCCGAACAGCAATTCTGCGATGGCATTGCCGCCTTGCTCGCCAGGATACATCGCCTGCAACACTGCCGGCACATTGTGAATCCAATGCTCCATGCCCACGCCGGCTGTGAAGGTTACCACCGCCGTCTTGGGATTGGCCTTGGCCACGGCGTTGATCAAATTCTCCTGCGCGGAGTTCAGCAGAAGGCCTTGGAACCGGTCGCGCCCTTCGCGCTCGGTGTTGCCTGAGTTGCCGACATTGACGATGACCGCGTCGGCGGATTTCGCCAGCTCAACCGCCTGTTTCGCCCACGCCACATTTTCAAAGTCCCACCACAATTTCATGATACCCTTGTCGCCGGTCTTCTGGTATTCCATGCTGATATCGTGACTGCCCTGTGTGAGGTTGACCTTGGCCTGTTTCCACCACTGTTCGTTGTTGCCCTTGCTTTCAAAAACCGCTTTACCATCCAAATAGAGCGTTGCCTTGCCGCCGACGCGGAATTCAAAGGTGTATTCGCGTGACTCGGGCGCAATCAGTTTGCCTTCCCAGCGGGCGCAAAATTTTGGGGCGTTTTTCTTGCCGCGTCCGGCTTCCGGCACCAGCGGGTCGCGATCCCATTCAAAGGAAACGGTCTGCTCTACTGCCTGCCGCTTCACCGTTTTGAAATCAGTTCCATCGAAATAAGTGGCATTCAACCCCGGTTTGCCGTCCGGCAAGACCAAATATTTTGCATCAATCGGCCCGCAGCCGTTTTCGGCATAACAACCCGGAGAGTATTCCACCTTCACCTTGTCGCCAAGCAACGCCTTGATGCCCTGCAACGGCGTGACCATGTCCGCCTGTGGCGCGGCGACATTGGCGCTGCCGCCTTCTTCAAACAGCACATAATCATATTTACCCTCGTTGAAATGCTCGCCATAGCTTGAATGTGGACCGATCACCGCCACCGTTTTCACAGCGTTTGGATCGAAGGGCAGCAGTTGTTTGTCGTTCTTCAAAAGCACGATTGATCCGAGTGCCAACTGGTGCGCCAACTCTTTCATGTCGGCGCTTTTGAAAACCGAGGCTGGCGGATTCTTGAAGTTCGGATCAAAACATTTTGCAACGATCATTGTGCGCAGGATGTTGCCCACGCGCTCGTCAATCACTTGCATTGGAACTTTTCCCGCTTCGACCGCCGCCTTCAGCTTGTCGCCATACCAATCGCCGCGTGGCATTTCTAAATCCTGACCGGCGAGAACCGGTGCGATCGTCGAGTGCGTTCCCGACCAGTCGGACATCACAAAACCCTTGAAGCCCCAGGCGTTCCGCAGGCGGTCGGTCATCAAGTAGGAATTTTCCGAGGCGTGCTGGCCGTTCACCAGATTATAGGAGCTCATCACGCTCATGGCATCCGCTTCCTTGACGGCGTATTCGAAGCCGGGGAGATAAATTTCATTCAGCGCGCGCTTGCTGACGGTGACATCAATAGAACCGCGGAAGGTTTCCTGGTTGTTGCAGGCAAAATGCTTCAGCGTCGCAATGACGTGTTCGCTTTGCATGCCCAGCGTGAACGGAACAGTGGTGCGGGCGCAAAGATACGGGTCTTCCGTGTAATATTCAGCGGAGCGCCCGCACCGCAGGTCGCGAATGATATTGAACGCCGGCCCTGCGACTGCCGCATCCCCGGCGGAGCGGACTTCCTTGCCGAATCCCTGCGCCACGCGCTCAACCAGATCCGGATCCCAACTCGCTGCGTAATTGATAGAGCAGGAATAATATGTGCCCGGCTTGAGGGTCTTCTTGCCCGTTTCCAGGTCAAAGATAGTGACCCGCGGGCCATGCGGCCCGTGGGCGATGATGTAAGAAGGAATGCCCAAACGGGGAATGGCCGGCGGACCGTCGTATTTGAGATTCTCCTTGTCGCCATGCATGAAATTCATCTTTTCGTCCAAAGTCATCTGCGACACGAGTTTAGCCACCTGCTGGTCGATGGCTTTCAAATCTTCGTTAGAAAGTATGGTCTGGTTTGGTTTTGCGGGAGTCTTCGGGACTTCAGCGGCTGGAAGTACCGCCACTGAAGCCAGCCACAGCAGGCCCGTAAGCAAGAGAGAATTTAGTTTCATTGTATTGATTTTTGAGTTTGTTTTTTGGTTTTGTTTTCGGCAGGTGGGATGCTGAGTGCCTTTTTACCATCGTCAGGAGTGCGGCCCACCCATTCGG
>CAIMZS010000373.1 GCA_903846015.1 uncultured Anaerolineae bacterium
GCTGGTCACCCATGACCGTTACCTTGTTGATGCGTTGGCAACCCAAGTTTGGGAAATCCAACCGGATGAATCGACGCTTTCGGTTTTCAAAGGTTCATACTCTCAGATGCACGATGAACGTGAACGGCTTGCGGCAATCACCATTCAGGAAGCAACACCCAATGCTCAACCCGAAGTTCATACCAGGGTAATCTCGCCGGGTCGAGATCCATCAATCAAAGTGGAGCGAAGACGACTTGCCGTTCTCCAGGAAATTGAAAATAACATTGCATCTCTTGAAGCCAAGCTAGCCGACATCAGTCAAAAATTGGAAAACCGTTCCATTGGCCCTAATGAAGTGGTTAAACTCGCCAGGGAATACCAAACCGTCCAAAATGAAATGGATGGAAGATTATCTGACTGGGAAAAAATGCAGGTATAAAAAGAGAAGATCACTTTTCGGATCTTCTCTTCTGCAAATCACAAAATAAAGTTAGAAATATTTACTGATCGTGAATATCATGCATGGAAATCTCGTCGTCAATAGGCTCAAGATGAGTAGTAACAACTGCATCCCCTAAAATACCTCGAAGGTCTCCTTCAAAATCTTCGGCAACGTGATGCGCATCGTGAACGGTCCACTCACCCGGTACCAGCATGTGAACCGAAATAAAACGCCTTGAAGCAGCTTGCCGGGTCCGAATGGCGTGAAACTCGACTTTTTTCTGCCGATATTTATTCATTATTTTTTCAATAGATTTCATTTCGTGATCTGGTAACGCAACATCCATCAGCCCATCTACTGATCTGCGCACCAAACCAATTCCAGTCCAGACAATATTGGCGGCTACAATCAAAGCCATGATCGGATCCAATTGATTCCAACCCGTGATTGCAATCAAACCGACTCCACCAATAACCCCGGCAGAAGTCCAGACATCCGTCATTAGATGCTGCGAATCAGCTTCAAGTGTGATTGAGTTGAATTTTTTACCAGCAGTCATGAGTATACGAGCTACGACGAAGTTCACCACAGAAGCACCAACAGATACAAGCAACCCAATCCCCATCTGTTCGAGCGGCTTGGGATTTAAAATTCGCTCTATCCCAGTAAAAGCAATTCCTGCTGCTGCAACCAAAATTAATAATCCTTCAACAACACTGGCAAAATATTCAGCTTTACTATGACCAAATGCATGTTCATTATCGGCAGGGCGCGCAGCTATTGTCAACATTCCAAGCGCCATAAATGCCCCAAGCAAATTAACCACTGATTCAACTGCATCCGACAACAATCCAACCGAACCAGTAAGAAAATACGCGATCGTTTTCATCGAGATGGTCGTTACGGCGGCTGCGATCGACAACCATGCAAATTTGGTCAGGGATGAACGACCCGAGTTAACTATCTTTTCTTTTTGCATAAAATTCCTTTGACTGTTATTTAATTCAAGGTAACATTATACCCTGTGATAAAGCGCACATATGCAAATTTCTTCACAGAAAAATCGAATTCATGGGTTGAAGGGTGAATTGGATATGCTATTTCCAAGATTTTCGCGTTTGGCAGTTGTCGATGAGACCAAAACGGGATGGTTATTAAAAATCCCAGCCGGCGACACTGGCAATTACCGTTTAGCTCAATTGGACAACTACGGTAATTTGCCTCGCAGGCTTTTCCCGTTATCATCGCCATCATCGCTACACCTTATGTGCCGCGCATCTGCAAACTCAATACCAGGAACATGGGGCTTCGGCTTTTGGAATGATCCTTTTGCTTACTCACTCGGTCTGCGAGGAACTGTAGCGCGTCTTCCCGCCATTCCCAATGCTTGCTGGTTTTTCCACTCGTCTCCAGAAAACCACCTTTCACTCCGAGATGATCTTGCTGGAAATGGTTTTCTGATGCAAGTCTTCCGATCCCCCAAAATACCATCCGTATTTTTACTTCCTGGTTTGGCTGGCTTGCCACTGTTGTTTACTATATTAACCTCTAGGTGGCTACGCGCATTAACACGAGCAACAATTCAGGATGATAGTCAGCTTGTGAATCTGGATGTAACCGAATGGCATTCCTACGGAATGGTGTGGCACCCTGAGGGGTTAATCTTTTCGATTGACGAAAAAGTTGTTTTCAAATCCGCCCTATGCCCGCTTGGCCCACTGGGGATTGTCATTTGGATCGACAACCAGTTCGCCGCCTGGAGACCCGATGGAAAAATCGCTGCGGGAACGTTGAAACAAAACAATGAAAGCTGGCTCGAAATTAAACAAGTTGCTACCAAAAATCCGTTTTAATCAGAAATCGGCCAATCGATGACGCGCGAAAAAGACGTTTTTTGATCTGCCCCGCTTTTCATCAACGGAAAACCACCACCCCCATAGCGAATAAAATGGCATAGATCAATGCCAACTGGGCCGTGCCAGCCAGAATTTTATTGAGAGCACGGCCTTCAGTCCGTTTGAATTCCACGTAAAGGCGGACTGCCCACGGGAACGAAAGCCAGGCAAACATGCAACCGACCGTAGCCAATCCAAACATCCATAAACCAATTGGAATAACATAAGCAGTCAACAAACAGCCCAAATACTCGGCAAGCATCGCTCTTCGCCCAAAATAAACAGCCAGGGTGCGCTTATTGGCTATGGCATCGGTTTGAATGTCGCGCGTATTATTGACAACCAGAATATTCACGATCAGTAACCCAATGGGAACGGATGCCCAGCCAACTGCCTGGGTCACCGTTCCAGATTGTGAATAATATGTTCCGCAAACAGCCGCAACCCCGAAAGAAAGAAAAACAAAAATGTCTCCCAGTGCGTAATAACCATACGGAAAAGGTCCTCCGGTATACAGCAGCGCAGCCAGAAATATGGCGATTCCGAGCACAAGTATGGGCCATCCACGTAGCAAGATTATGTAAAATCCCAAAATAGCAGCTAAGCCAAAAACAATACCTATCCCCCAGCGCATTTGAGCTGGTGTAAGGATTCCAGCCGCCGTAACGCGAACGGGGCCGAGTCGATCGGGGGTATCGGAGCCACGCTCATGATCGAACAAATCATTGGCAAAATTAGCACCCACTTGCATTAACAGCGAAATAAGCAAGCACGCAAGCGCTGATGACCAATGGAAAACGCCGTCGCGAATGGCAAACGCGATGGCTATAAAAACCGGCGCAGCAGCAGCAGGCAGCGTTCGCGGTCGAGAAGCCATGATCCATGCCGAAATTGGCGAAGTGACAAATTTGCTCATATATTCGAGAGAACCTGATTTCCTACTAATAAATTTTTCAAATTCGAACGGAATTTATGGTTTGCCTTCTCCACCTGGATGTAAACCCGTCCAGGCTACAGCGCAAAACCCAATAAATGGGCTTTTTTGCACTGTTTACAGGGTGTCGTTTAGCCTGGTGATAAATCACCAGGCCAAACGACACAACCACAAAAAACATCAGCACCAGAAATTTTTTATTGTAAACTTCGCAATGAATAGATGCGCCATAGCTACAATCAGAAAATACTCCGGCAAAGATTCGAACGATTAAGCATTATGGCAGCAGTCTTAACTCAGATTCTTTATTTTTCTGAATAGAATCCTCGCTCCACCACATTGGATAATACTGTATGTTGCGCCACATGTCAGCCATGTCAATATAATGTGGGCTATAAGCATGCCCGGATTGACCGGTAGTATGCACAGTAACAGATTTGTTCAAATCATTTAAATCAACAATCATGCGCATCGACGGCACTGTTTGAACTTCAAAAGATACACCAGCATACCAGCCGGTAGCATTAACAATTGCTGCTCCGCCATTAGTCTCGAAGGGACCACGATTAAACAACGCCTCAATTGGCGCAATCCCTGATTTACCCAATGAACCATTTCGGAAGGTGGCTGTGTGAACTTGACCCCATCTTGGCCATTTGCTTGAATCACTGCCATATGATTTATTCATTTCAGCAACTGTATCCGTAAGAGACTTGCGGAAAATATCATCTCTCGTTTCAATCTTATTCTGGGTGTTAATGTCATTCCACCAGAGAGAATCAGGCTGCTTGATAATATTCCTGACCACCTCCGCCCACCTATCCCGGCCTTTAGGCTGGAACGCTTGCGGAATCTGGTCATTAAAGGTGTTTTGAAGAAGAAACCACCAAAATTGCTCAAATAAAGCCGCCTGCCGCGAATCAATCGTTTCTGAAAAATCCCAACCAGCCAGTAAATTGCGCGCTGCTAACAGTTTTGGATCATCGAGCGTAATCCCCATTAATACTGGGAGTATTTCTTGAGCATACAAGTTAGTATCGTCACCCTGCATTTTCTGGATATAAGCAACATCAATCTTTCCTGGGGATTTCTGGATTAAGTCCAATATCCTGGTGGCGCGGAAACCATAATCCCAAACAGAAGAAATGAGATATGGATAATCTGGAGGATTTACCTGATTGTTTGCAGTTACGATGTAACCTGTTGGCGGATTGTAAACATACGGCAGTTGATCGAATGGAATATATCCGGTCCATTCATAATCATCCGTCCAGCCCGGAACAGGAAATCGCCCGTCGCCACTTTTTCGAATCGGGATAGTTCCAGGAGTCTGGTAACCGATGTTACCGTCAACATCAGCATATACCAGGTTTTGAGATGGAACCGCGAGAAAACGAGCAGCCTCTCGAAAATCCTGCCAATTTTGTGCCTTGTCAAACCCCCAGATCGCCTCAAAAAGGGACGACTGTTCCAATGCCGTCCAGCGCAGAGCAATAGCGTAATTGGCTGGTAGTTGGAGACCTGTTTTGTCTTTGTAGGCCGCGGCAGTTGGTGTAACATTATCCATCAGTGGAGCGTAGGTATCAGATATGATCGGTCCATGCCGTGTCGAACGTACTACGATATTAACCACAGAACCGTCAGAGACAGCAATATTCTCGGTCCTTGTTTGCATATCAACCCATTTTCCATTTACCTCATATTGATTTGGGTTTTCTGGATTAACTCTTTCTATAAATAAATCCATCACATCCGGGCCAACATTGGTAAAACCCCATGCAATACGATCGTTATGCCCAATAACAACACCGGGAACGCCTGGAAATGAAAAACCGGTCACATCATAAGGGCAACTACTATTTTTCGGTTGACAATGCAATCCGATCTGATACCAAATCGATGGCATCTGGATGGCAAGGTGAGGATCATTGGCAAGAAGTGGCTTGCCGCTTTCGGTAAGTTTTCCGGAAATTACCCAACTATTAGATCCAATTCCGGTGTTCGAACGGCCCATAAGACCATCAAGAACTGAAAGATTACGAGCGGTGAAATTTAATATCTGCAGAGGAAGTGTATTGCCAAAACTAGCGGTTTGACTGCTAACAGGCGCTGAACTAGAATTGCTAAGATCTCCGATTTCAGGAACAATTATTGGATGATCCTTTGGATAAGGTGGAAAAAGCTCATCGACCTGTTCCTTCGTCAGCGATTTTAACAAAATTGACCGTTCTATCTCTTCCCCCATATTGCCTTTCAAGTCCCATGCCATTGACTTAGCCCAGGTCAATGTGTGGACCGGTGTCCACGGTTCAACAACATAACCCGGGTTGCTCAATTTTAACACCGCATATTCCAGGCTGAGTGAAGCCCCCGAATGGTCTTTCAGATAGGCATTCACTCCATCGGTGTAAGCATCCAAAACCGCTTTGGCTTCAGGCGTCGCTGCAGTATATTCCTGCTCGGCAATCTGTCTCCAACCCAGGGTACGAAGGAAAGTATCTGTCTCAATCTGACTTTTACCAAGTAGCTCGGAAAGTCTGGCTGAGCCGATATGTCGCCAAAAATCCATCTGCCAAAAACGATCTTGAGCATGAGTATAGCCTTGCGCCATAAAAAGATCATGCTGCGTACCGGCATATATATTCGGAATGCCCATACTGTCACGGAAGATGCTTACTGGGCCATCCAAACCAATTAGCTTGATATCCCCACTGGTCTGTGGAAACGATGCTCTTACCGCAGCGGTACCCGCCAGACCAGCCAATATGGAGAGAAAAATTACAGAACTAATCAGGCCTATCAGAAATCTGCGCAGTTTTGATGTCATTTGACCTTATCCTCCAGATTGTGGAACAATTATAGTGCAATATTTACCAAATGTTTACAAATCCTTAAGCATATATTCATCATGTGAGGATATTATATATATAACAATATAAGGAAAAACTATGTTAAATATATCAAATGACCAAACAGCAATTGCAACTCAATGGGATCGTAACCAACAGCCTGTACACGAAACGGGCGTAACAGCAGATTCATTGCGCTTGTTAGCCGCTCTTGACGATGGCTGGCAAATTGTCCAGTCAACAAATTACCTGGCCCACGGCAAAAACGCCGAGGGGCGGGGCTATCTGCTGACCCTGCTTCACCCTCACCGACTATTAACTTGCGAATGGAATGTCGCGCGCAGTCCAGACATAGACGCGTTACTGGCTTTTGAAGGTGTGCCCGGATTCAGCCATTAATAATAGAAACATACAGCCACAGAATTAGCCCTCCCTCGCGGGAGTTTTTTCTTTAATGGCTGAATACGCTTAAGATAAGTTCAAGGTTTTGCCAAAACATCACATCGAATAAAATCCTGGTAAATTATCCATTACCGGCTAACCCCCATCATGCGGGGAAACCAGTACCAGAGCAAATCCGCAGCTATTTTCCCCCGAGTAGAAGATGATTTATCCATTAACGGCAGCGGAGGGTAATAGCCTCTGCTGATAACACCTCCGACCCAGTCACGTTGGTTAATAGCTTGAAGCATTGATTGGTATAGTTCGGCTTGTATTTTCAGGTCAAGAGTAGCGGACGGTAAATCTGGGTAAGGGCGAGAAAGCGCCATCCAATCAAGACACCCAGCCCCACCGGCTGAAACACAGCCGGTAGCGGCTCCCTGAGCTGATGGGTAATCGATCGCGATCACGGCACCCTTTTTTGAAGATAAAAGGAAAGGAGCGATATCATTATCAAGTTTTGAAACAGCAGCATTGGTCATCATTTCCATCGTAGATGCTGAATTGGATGCTAAGGGGGCAGACCATAACAAATAAAAAGCATAAAATTCATCGATAAAAACAGGGGCGGGCAGCATTGGGCTGCCTTTATATGGATGCGCCCACAATATCGGTCCGGCAAAACGCTGATGGACTTCGGTTAAAATACCGCGCCAACGCGCTTCAGCATCTAGTGGCACATTGGATGGACTACCATCTGCAAGGGTGCCGCCTGGCAAAGATGGCATGACAGCCTCCCCGCCCAAAATTAATGCCTGGGCGCCGGCCTGAGAAGCAAGGTCAGCATGGTACAACGCAAAAGCGCGGTATCGATCAAACCAGGCATTCCACCACTCAGGTGTACGCGCAGCTTTTATCCAAAAATTCGAATTTGAAGGGAGTAACTGAGGTGTGGCATAAATTGCCACATTAAGGTTTTGAGAGCGACCATATTGAACTGCTTGAAATGTATCAGCCCATAGCGGGTCAGTGCCAGGAGTGGGTGCAAAAGTCAAGGAACCTGACAAAGAAGCCGACCATTTTGGCGCTAGAACGACATAGCTCGCCCCTAATGCTTGAATATTTTGCATCGCATTGGGTAAAAGAGCCTGCCAATTGGGCGAGTAATTTGGGGAGAGCTCTACTCCAGCCCAGAACGCCCCCTTTCTAACCTGTACTGGAACCGCAACGAGTGTACCAGGGTCAGAATCCGGCCACCATGCCCAGGAGGTGATATTGTCCTGGATATTTTCTCCAAGCAGGCTCGTATTCACAGATCGTCCTAATGTTGTGCCGCCCGCAGTTTCAGCATCATCAGCAGACCCGCATTGATCACTTCTACAGTAGCGATAATGAAAAGAACCAAGCATATTCAAAGGACCATACAATTTGTAAACCCAGTGATTATTTCCAAGCGGCCACATGGGAAGTGGTTCCGTCCAACCAAAGGGATTAAATTGGATGGAAATCGCTTCACCCACTGGTGTGTTAGCAGGTACTGTCACATCAAATAATATCGGGGCGGATTTTTGTCCTGCCTGCCAGGTTAACACGGTATCTTGAACGATGACATCATTTGCAGGTACCACCAATTGTCGCAAGACAAAAGATTCATCGCTGGCGTGTTCCGCATTCCAGAAGCCATCCCCCAATGTGTATTTATAGCGAATATCTGCACCAACAGGCAGCCGCAAGCTGATACTATACCTGCCATCTGACGTGATGGTCAAGGTTGGCATACGGGTCGATACTGTACTGATACCACCATTTAAGTCGGAAAAGGTGTTCCCCAATTGAATGAGATTCCCTGCCAGCCGAACTGGTGCGCCGTTCACTGTATCCGCTGGAACGCTTGCTATAAAAGTCACCTGGACAAAGGCTGCAGATCGAAGGTTAATCGATGCAGATGTAGTCTGTCCAAAAGCAACCATTGCGCCCTGTTGGAATGTTGAATAAGCACCATCAATGGCATAAGCCGCAAGCAAATGAGTGCCATCCGGCAATCCTTCCAAAACATATTGACCCAAAGAATCGGTCAATGTGGAAACGCCCCCAGCAGTTACCAAAATATTAGGAATTGGGCGCCCAGTGCCAGAATCCAATACTACGCCCACTATTTTTCCCGTAGAACCATTAAACACACTATCAGACCATGAAGCGATTCGATCATCGACACTGCCAGGCCCGGCTACCGAATAAATTCTATAGCGAACTGGAAACCCCAGCGCTGAACTTTCGAGAGCAGGTATGCTCCCCTGGCGTAAATAGCGATACTTTAAAACAGAATTGAGTCCAAGGGGAAGCTTAACAGTATATCGCAGAGGATCAATGGATGTTAAAGAATACAAAACTGGATTTAAACCAAGACCGGTAACTTCATCAAGCAAACCGATCGCCATGCTTTCACCCGGATTCAATGGAGTCGGGATGGTGACTATAAACGTCGTCTCTGCTAAGGCAACGGGTGTAGCAATCGGAGAGCCCTTGTCTGGCGTCGCTGCTGGTATGGCAGTAGCAGATCCTCCAGTTTGACCGAAATCAACCAGGGACAAGGTACAAGAAAGGCTGGCAAGCGTCAAAACCAGCACAACTGCCGCTCCAAACCATCTATTTTTTTGAGGTAAAGCCATATATTCTCCTCGGAAAAAGACCATTAGTCAGATTTTAATTCTGATCACGCCTATTTTGATATCTTATATATTTTATTCTAATACTAATAAAAATAAGAATATCGAGCATATTAAATAAAAACGCAAAGACACAAGAATCTTTCGAGCATCTTTGCGAATCCAGAACAAAAGGGGACGTTCGTTATGCAGGCGCTTAGCTCGCCTTGTTGTCCAAACTAACCTTTACGGGGCTTCGACTCGTAATCTGTGCCAGCCAGCTAAAAAGAATGCTCAAAAAATAAAGCCCCGTCATCGGCGCCATGACCAATGCCATATTCACCGGGTCCACAGTTGGTGTAATAACGGCTGCCAAAACAGAAATTAACACAACAGCCAGGCGCCATTGTTTAAGCAAAGTCTTGGGTTTAATGAAACCCATTGCAGATATCCCAAAAATAACCAGCGGAAATTCAAATGCCACACCAATCCAAAACATCAAACTGGTTATAAAATCGAAATACGATGCTGGGCGAAGACGTGTAGCAATCCCCAAAAATTCAAGCAAAAAAGGTAATGCGGTCGGAAGCATCAAATAATACGCAAAAGCCATTCCGCCGACAAAAAAGACCAAAGCCAACGGGATCGAAAAAAGGCCTAACTGTTTTGAGCGCGGCATTATTCCAGGGGCAAAGAAAAGCCACAACTCAAAAGCCAGGTAAGGAGTTGCCAATGCTATTCCAGCAATAAGCGCTACCTTCATGTAAACGCTGATCGATTCAGTTACTTCTATAGCCTGTAAATTCTGTATTCCACCAACTGGCATTGCAAGAAAGGTTATCAAACGATCTGTAAACCAAAAAGAGATGCCCACAGTAATTACAAGCGCGAGCAGCGAACGTAATAAATGTTTGCGAACATCGTCTAATTGACCAAGAATTTCATCGGGGCTCTGAAATGCATCAACCACTGCATCCAATGCCGGGCGATCATCCGGAACTTCATTTAAGAATTTATAAACCGGATTAAGCTTTATTCTAGCAACGATCGGACGAAACAGCCAACCCAGAAAACGAAAAGGCAGAAGTATTACCCACCACACCAACCTGAAAGGGGCAAAGAGAACCCACTTAATTGCGCGGACAAGTTTATTCATAATATTATTCTTCTGGTGTTGCGGCAGGAGCAGGTAGAATTCCCGGCGGGGTCAGTGAATCCGGCTTGGGTAGGTCATTCAATGCAACAGACTTAATCTGAGGAATCTTTTGGGTAGCAGGATCAAATATCTGGCGTTCATCAAACGCCTTCCTTAAATCAAGCGGCTTAATCTGGTTAGTGATCCCTTTAACTTCATTCTGCAAGTCCTCCAACCCCGCTTCTCGAACAAGTTTGGTTGGGAGTTGCTGAAGCTCTTCTCCTGTTCGACGCATTGCCAACCAGGTAGGCGATGTAAGAAATTTCCGCAAGGTGTGCCCAATTGTGCGCCCGGCTGCGATCATATCCTTAGGACCAAGCAAAATCAGCGCGATCAGAACAATAAATGCTAATTCGGGAACACCAACACCAAGAATTTCCATCTATATAGTACCTTTCTTAAACTGGAGGCTGATCTCGGTTTCGTGATCAGCCAGACTACCCAATACCCCATTAATGAACCGAGGCGCACTGTCAGAACCATATTCCTTGGCAAGTTCGACCGCCTCATTGATAGCCACCTTGACAGGTGTATTGGCAGAAATCGCAAACTCCCAGGTGGCTATACGAAGAATATTTCGGTCGATCGCCGCAATCTGGTCAAATGGCCACTCTGGGGCATAGCTAGCAATAATATCATCCAACTGTTCGGCGTACGGAATGATGCCAGAAATGATCTGTCGGGCAAATTCAACGAGCTCGGGACTAAGTTCCACGCGATCTTCAGAATCTAAAGCTTGCAAGCGTTGCTCAAACACAACACCTGGAAGATGACCGGTCATATCCACTTCGTAAAGTACTTGCAGGGCTAGGGATCGCGCCCTGGTGCGGGATTTCATAGAGATCTATTCAACTTTAAAATCAATATCTTCGATATGAATATTGACATGCCCAACTTCCATGCCAACCATTTCAGAGATGGCTCGCGCCACCTGAGTTTGCATATTGCGACTGACTTCACGAACATTGAAGTCATTTTTCAACACAACATACAACTCGATATATACAATGCCATCCTCGACAGTCATCTGAACACCGTTGTCTGATCCCTGTCGGAACAAACGGTCAAATCCGCCCGGAACTGGGGCAAGATGGCTGACTCCTTCTACGCTGAGAGCTGACATTCTGGCAATAGTGAGAAGTACTTCTGGAGCAAGGGTTGTCTTTCCTGGTGATCGATAATCTTCGGTCATTTTTTATCTCCTACATCATTGCCATGCCGCCATCCACACCCAGGACCTGGCCGGTTATGTATGCAGCCTGGTCACTGGCGAGAAAAGCCACGGCGTATGCTATTTCTTCAGGTTTGGCCATACGGGCCAGAGGAACCATTTTTATGGCAGCTTCAAGCATCTCGGGGGTCATATTGGCCAGTATTTCAGTATCGACAAACCCAGGAGCTATTGCGTTTACCGTTATATTTCTTGATGCCACCTCGCGGGCCAGCGCTTTGGTAAAACCGATCTGTCCTGCCTTCGAGGCAGAGTAATTGGTTTGCCCGGGATTACCCATTTGACCAGAAACCGATGAAATGCTGATGATGCGACCATAGCGTTTCCGCATCATGTGCTTCACAGCCGGTTTCGAACAATTGAAAGTAGATTTCAGGTTGGTGTCTTGCACCGCGTCCCAATCTAGCTCGGACATCATCATGATAACTGTATCTCTGGTTATTCCAGCATTATTTACCAATATATGCAAATCGCCGAAGGTATCAACGCAGAACTTTATCAAACCTTGGGCAGCAGCGGTATTGGCTACATCAGCCTGAAAAACAGCCGCTTTACCGCCGATCGCTTGAATTTCTCGAACGACAGAATCAGCCCCTTCAGACGATTTATTATAGTTAACCACGACCGAAGCTCCGCGGCGGGCCAGTTCCAAGGCGATTGCCCGACCGATACCTCGTGAGCCTCCAGTGACCACGGCCACTCTACCTTTTAGAAATAAATTTTCGTCCATTGGCAGCTCCTATAAAAATGGATTATACCCTACACAAGCACTGTCGGTTGTGTGTCACCCGTACTAATAACACCTTATCTCGTCTCAGGTTTCAGCCCAATGGCTATCAATATTCCGACAATAATTGAAAAACCTCCAATATATGTCACTGCATCCTGCCAGAAGCGGATCGGAAAGAGTCGAATAAGCGTATCTGAAAATTCAAATAACCAGGTATCTCCTGAGAAAAAAAGCGAATGAAACCAGGTGAAAAACTGCCAGAATGAAATCGAAGCAAAAGCTGCCAGCGCCACTAACAACCCAACGGTTATATAACCACCATTCCTCACACCCATTACAAACTCGAATTTCCAATTACCTTTCCATGCCCAGAGACCGAGCAAAACAATCAGAAAAAGGTCCAAATACCAGACTTTCAACAATAACTGCACAACCCCTTTAACATCTGCCATGTGGGAAAGTTCGCGCCCATTGTAGATCTGTTGCCCATCTGCAAACTGCAAACTCGCCAAAAAACCAATTGGCTCGCCATTCACAAGATATTCAACGGATGGTTTGGACCACACCAACCTATCCTTCAGATTAAACCCGTATTGATCTTGCGGAAATCCAGGCATCCTATATTCGGCTTCCAAAAACAAGGGTGTCATTAACAAGCGCACACCTAACATAATGATAGCCAGCGGGATCAGTATGGCAACCAACCCAGAATAAAACCAATATCTATTTTTTATCATATTGTCATCTCCATTTAGTGACTATACTCATGTAACGATTAAGGAATTCCTTAATGTCTTGAATTGCCTGCCGCGAATTGATATTCTTAATGTGGAAGGGTTGGATTTTGCGTCCAACTTTGTTTGTTGTCTGACCGGCATCTTTGGTTCTTGCCAAAATGATAGCCAAATAGTAATGTTCCCAACACATCAAAATAGTATCATACATTAAATTAGGAGGAACGTCTATGGAATTCGGTGGTTACGCTAATAAAATTGCCCATGTAGATTTAACCAATGGCAAGGTCGACTTCAAACCCATCCCCGATGATTTCAAAATTAAATACATCGGTGGACGCGGATTGGGGGTAAAGTATGTTTTTGATAACGACCCCAAAGTTGACCCACTCTCGCCCGAGAATATACTTTGTTTCATGAACGGTCCGCTGACCGGGTCCGAAGCCAATATGAGCGGACGAATGGCAGTTGTGACCAAGTCTCCTTTGACGGGCACCATCACTGACAGCCACCACGGCGGCTGGTCAGCGGCCCGGTTACGCTGGGCTGGATTTGATGGTTTGATTTTTAAGGGCAAGGCCGAAAAACCTGTCTATCTATACATCCATGATGATCAATGTGAGATTCTGGATGCCGCCGAAGTCTGGGGAAAAGGTGTTCACGAAACTGTCAAATTCTTCCAGAATAAGTATGGCGAAAAAGACCTCTCCGTCATTTCGATTGGTCCTGCAGGTGAAAAATTAGTTAAGTTTGCTTGCTGGGTAAATGAAAATGACCGCGCCAGCGGTCGCGGTGGTACTGGTTGTGTGGGTGGTTCCAAGAATTTGAAGGCTGTTGTCATCAAATCTGAGAAGAAAATTGTAAAAGCCGCTGATCGCGACAAGTGGAAACCCGCTCACACCAAGGCGCTGGCCGAGATCATGGATGAGCGTGTGGTCACATCCCCTCGGAAGGGTGGACTCTCCGTCTACGGTACAAACGTTCTCATGAATATGACCAATGTGATCGGTGGCTTGCCCGCCATGAACAGCCAATTCACTTCATTTGGCGATAAAGCAGAAAAAATCAGCGGTGAATTTGTTAATGAGAATATTCTTGTTGACAACCCCACTTGCCATGCCTGCCCAGTAGCCTGTAAAAAAGAAGTTGAAATCAAAGATGGCCCATACGCCGGCCTGCGAATGGAATCTGTAGAATACGAACCAGCCTGGTCCGTTGGCGCAAATTGCGGTAACGACGATATCCGTGTGGTTGCAAAAATGATTGACCTGTGCAACGATTTTGGCATGGACGCAATCGAGATCGGCCATCCACTTTCTGTCTACATGGAAGCATCTGAAAAGGGTTACACCAATGGCGACGGAAAACTTGCCTGGGGCGACGGAGCCGGAATGGTTGCTCTGGCTACAAAAATTGCCAATCGCGAAGGCCTTGGCAATGTCATGGCTGATGGCGCAAATCCAACCGCCCAACACTTTGGACATCCAGAACTTGCCATGACCTGCAAAGGTCAGGGCATCCCGGCGTACGATCCGCGCGGTATTAAGGGCATGGGCCTTGGCTACGCTACCAGCAACCGTGGTGCATGCCATTTACGTGGCTACACACCCGCTGCCGAAGTCGTTGGAAACGTTTTAGGACCATCCACTGTGGCTGATCCGCTCGCATGGAAAGGCAAAGGCGAGCTGAATATGATCTTCCAGAACGTGCACGCAGTCACCGACTGCCTCGATGTCTGCAAGTTCGCCACGTTCTCTGAATCCCTGGATTCATTCGCTGCCCAATACGAAGCTATGACCGGTATCCCTTCCGATCCAGGTCATCTACTAAAAGTTGGAGATCGTGTCTACAACCTCGAACGCCACTACAACAACATTAATGGTTTCGGCGAAGGAAGTGACACCCTGCCAACACGGTTTACAACTGAGCCGTCAACCATGGGCGGGAGTAAGGGGCATGTCTGCGAGCTGGATGACATGCTGGTAGAGTACTACGATAAACGTGGCTGGGTAAACGGTGTTGTGCCGGAAGCAAAACTTAAAGAGTTGGAGATTATCTAACTCTCAAAATAATCCAAATGAATAAAAAAATAGGGCGGCTTTTAGGAGCCGCCCTATTTTTTTATTGACAACTTTAAAAAACAGAAAATAATTTATCCACCACCAACGGCAGGAAAAACGTTTATGATATCTCCCAATTCGATGCAGGTCTCAAGATCACTTTCAGTAAACTGGATATCGCGTCCATTAATAAAAAAATGAACGTGCCCCAATAATCTACCATCTTCGTTTATGAGTTCCTTCTTCAAAGCGGGATATTGAACAATAATAGCGTTGAGAACATCCTTGGCAGTACATCCATGATCTAAATCAATCTCAACCGTTTTCCCACCCGTTATATAGCGCAATGTTGCAAAAAAATTTACCTTCAGCATTTTTACTCCTTGTCACCAAAAATCGGTTCGCGCATCACTTCCACATTCATTTTTCCACTTGAAATGGGTGAAAATATGCTAATGACGCCATCCTGCTCAAGTTGAAGATTGATACCGGCTTTCGTTAAACGCGGGTTGCGTCCATTTACAAAGATCGGCACATCCTGCCGAAGTTCATCGTATCCGTCCAAAAGATATGACCGCAAATCCGGATATTTCGCCAATAACAAATCGAGTAAATTTCGCAATGTTTTTATGCGAGAATCCACTACATCCATTGACGTTCTACCAACCAATGTACGAAAACCTGCGTAAAAATGAATTTCCATGGTGAACGAAGTATATCAAAAACGGACACATTCGGGGGGATATAAAACACCGCAACATCCTTAAAACTAAGCGCTTTTCATCCAGACTTATTCCTTGATATCATCGCAATAATCATAATTGAAAGCCAATAAAAACATTAATTTACTTAACTGTTTCCACACCACCATCCAGGATAAAATTGATCACCAAACTGTTCGTCACCCATTCTACAGGCGAGCGGTCATCCGTATAAACTTCCCCGCCGCTGGGATTTTTCTGGATATTATTCACCGCGACGTTTGCCGCTGTAAGCAGCAGTGCCGGCGACTGAGGATTCGTCAATAACACAGCCAGATTCGCCCTTAAATTTTCAGATGTAGTGGGCTGCATCGTGGCGTAAAGCATTGAATTAAAGGTATTGGGGATATCGATAACATGCGTGGAAGGCATCACAAGGCGTATTGTGGCCGCCAGATCGTTGATCAAACGCCGATCCTTTGGAGCCCTGCCAACATTGATCGCCAGAACGCCATTCTCAGTAAGGTGTTCAGCGCAGATTCGAAAAAACTCTATCGTTGTTAGATGCGGCGGGATATAGGGTGGGCGATACGCATCAATTGCGATAATATCATACTTATATTTGCTATGTTCCAAACCCCAACGACCATCAACCACAGCTGTATTCAGATTTGGCATCGTCATGGCAAAATACTTTTGCCCAACTTCCACTATTTTGGGATCAATCTCATAGCCATCAATGGGTATGTTTCCGTAAATAGCGGTAGCCTGCCGGGCGGTTGTGCCAGCCGCGAGACCAACTATGGCTATACGCTTAACATCTGAAACCGAAAACGTTGGATTGAACATCGGCCCAATCAAAAATTCCTCCCAGGGGCCTCCGTAAAATAATTTATTTGGATTGTACTCAGAATGGACTCCCTGCCCTTCATTCAACCGTAACAACATGCTGTCGCCATTTTTGAGCACCTCGATATAATTATATTGAGATTCCGCTTCAAATACCTGGCCTGGCGTCGATTTGATCCGGTAATCATTAACCAGCGCTATGCATACCAACAAAACCGGCATTATCAAAAAAGGAAGCACTGCCCTGCTGCCCGCTGAAAGCCACAGGCCGATCAGGGCAACCACAAGTAATATCCCGGAAAAAAACAGGAAAGTTAATGTTGTTCCTACCAGAGAAAACATAAACAGAGTGGGGAGAAATGCGCCCAACACAGAGCCCATTGTCGAAACAGCGGATATTTCTCCAGATATTTTGCCCGCTTTGATCGGATCATCCATTAAGAGCCGCACAGCAAACGGTGATGCCATCGCAAGCAACGTAACCGGAATACTAAAAAGTACCAACGTACCGGCAAACGAGCCCAACACAACCCCCAGACTCAGAACATCAAAAGCCGCTGCGGCTGCGCGTAAGACGGGGGCGGAAACAAACGGCACCAATCCCAGTGAAAACGCTCCAAAAGTTAAAACAATATACAAAGTTTGCGGTTTGGGGGAACGGTCTGCCCACAGCCCTCCGAAGCGGTACCCTACTGCAAAATAAATCATAATCAGCCCGATAATACTCGCCCAAACTAGATTGCTTGAGCCATAGATCGTCTGCAACAGGCGCGAGGCGCCAAATTCGGCAGCCAGGGCGGTCATACCAGAAATAAATACGGTGAAATAGAGATAACGACGCATACGGACTATTATACCCTGCCTATTTTTCCTTGACGTATCCCGGATGAACGGCTAAAATCAGGTTTCGTATTTCGATTCGCCTCTTCATGAGGCGTATTTTTTCGTAAATAATAAGAACCTATTTTTGCAGGCGAGCAAATTTCATCTGCGCAAATTCCAAGAGGAACGAATGACCATTTCACCATCGGAAGATACCGAACAGCCTCAAATTGTAAATCTCTCACAGGTAAGCGTCGAGAGCGTACAGGCTGAATTGGTGAGGGCGAGTCTTTCCTCCATCGGACAATTAAATGCAGACGAAGTCGAAATGCACGATTCCGCGGCAGGGACGATACGTGCCAGGGACATCCATACCCGCGAAACCGCTCTTGGCATGGTAATGGGCGAGCAAACCAATATCGATGATTGTATCGTAGGCGCCGTGCGCTCCGAATCGCTCAGTTTTAATGGTGTGGTTGCAGTAGCCGTATCAAACTCCATCGAAATAAAAGAAGCAAGCTCCATTATCCTGGTTGGTCGAGAAGTTTCTGCCCAAAACATCCACACGGGTATCCTTATCAGCCGAGAAGTACACGGCAACGTAACAACAACGATGGATGGGCGAACCGCACTTCTTTCGGCCCTAGTTGGTGGCGCTGTTTCTGGATTGATTTTACTCGCGGCAAGATTTCTGTTTGCGCGAAAAAAATAACCAATATGAGCGGTATTCCTACCGCCATAAAATATATTCGGCGAAGGTAACCCCAGGATCAAACCCTCGAGGTGAGAGGCGCCAAGGAGAAAAAGTACATGGAAAAAGTAGTCTTAAATGCCACAAAACGTACAATAGTTGGCAAGCAGGTCAGCCAACTACGCCGGGCCGGGCAGCTGCCCGGTGTGATTTATGGGCACAACTTTGAACCCATCAACATCACCATGGAATCCCATTATGCCGGACAGATTATCCCTCGCCTGACATCTTCCAGCATCGTCAATATCGACATTGATGGTAAACTAATCCCAGCCCTGGTGCGCGAAAAACAAAAAAACTACATCAAGAATGTTTACACTCATATCGATTTTCAGGCTATTTCTCTTACAGAGCTGATTCGCGCGGATGTAAGCTTACATTTCCACGGTACCGCTCCGGCTATCAAAGAGTTTAGCGCCGCCATCGTCAATAACATGGATTCCGTCGAAGTAGAGGCCCTGCCTAACGATCTTCCCGAACGCATCGAAGTCGATCTTGGCGTGCTGGTTAAAATTGGCGATGCAATTCATGTCCGCGACCTGATCATCCCTGCCGGCGTAACCCTGCTCACCGATTTAGACGTTATGGTAGCTGTCGCCA
Organism: uncultured Anaerolineae bacterium; assembly: GCA_903846015.1. GTDB lineage: Bacteria > Chloroflexota > Anaerolineae > Anaerolineales > Villigracilaceae > UBA5195. The sequence continues at coordinate 18,802 of CAIMZS010000373.1, forward strand.
CCGCAACTCACGAGGAAACCGCAGAAACTGCCGGCCTTCCTGGCGCAGTCGAACCTGAGATCAGTGTGGAACGCGGGAAGAAAGAAGAAGAAGACAAGAAGTAACACCTATTGGCAAATAAAAGACCTCGTGCAAACAACCGCACGAGGTCTTTTTTGTCACTCAGTTCTCAAAAACAAGCACTTTTCCTTTTTTTCACCTTCGCAAGTTCCCAACATTTGACTAACGACATCGGCGCAAGTTAAGCAATCGATTAATCCGTTTCACCACCTGCCGGCACTACCCTAAATAGTTCTTTCAACAAATCCTTGGCAGCAACTCTCCCATTAAAACATCCACCACGCGAGTAGCGCCAATGGAAGTTCTCATCAAAACCCGCCTTTTGGGAGCATCCAACACTTCTCCTATGATAACCGCATCCTGACCGTATTGGGTTGCCCGCATCACAGATAATATTTTTGGCGCATCCTCACTAGCCACAATTGCCAACAATTTACCTTCGTTGGCAACATACAACGGATCAAAACCAAGCATTTCGCATACCGAAGCAACCGCCAATCTGACCGGAATGCTGGACTCATTAATGGTTATGCAAACGTCGGATTGGTGTGCGATTTCATTCAAAGTAGTAGCCACCCCCCCGCGTGTTGGATCCCGTAAAACATGGATGTTGGGGCTGGCATCCATCATTGCTTCCACGAGATGGTTTAGCGGGGCAGAGTCGCTCTTCACATCCGTTTCAAAGCCGAGCTCACCTCGTGCCGCCAAAACAGCAATGCCATGATCCCCAACCGTACCGCTCAAAATAACCACATCCCCAGGCTTAGCTTGCGCACCCCCGATCGCAAACCCGGGACGAACAATTCCGACCCCGGTAGTATTAATATACATTCCATCGGCCTTGCCACGCTGTACTACCTTGGTATCTCCGCTGACAATTTGTACACCCGCTTCATCAGCTGCTAATTTCATCGAAAGCACAACCCGCTGCAGAATTTCAAGCGACAAACCTTCCTCAAGAATAAAACCAACTGTAAGATAAAGTGGTTTCGCGCCCATCATGGAAACATCGTTTACAGTACCGCACACCGAAAGGTGCCCGATATCCCCACCCGCAAAAAATAGGGGCGCAACCACATGCGAATCTGTGCTTATCGCAATTTTCCCGGCCTGGATATTGACAACCGCCCCATCATCCCCCGAACGCAGCGCTTGATTATCAAACACAGGTAAAAATATTTTAGCAATTAAATCAGCACTCAATTTGCCACCAGAACCATGCCCCATGACAATTTGTTCTTTGTGGGCCAGCGGAACTGGACAAACAGCACCAGTAATATCTATTTGTTCCATCATCAAACCTCGCGAAATTAACGCCCGTATTTATAATAGGCTGCGCAAGCCCCTTCGGATGAGACCATGGTAGCGCCCAGAGGGTGATCAGGCGCGCATTCCTTACCAAAAGCTGGACAATCATGCGGCTTCTTCCGCCCCTGCATGATTTGACCAGCGATACACAGCTGGGATTCTTTCGGTTGAATATTGCCAACATCAAAAAGTTTCTCAGCATTAAATTCATCAAACTCAGGTCGCAGACACCAACCGGACATTGGAATGACTCCGATGCCGCGCCATGGCCGATCACAAGAAACGAACACTTGATCGATCACTCTCTGAGCGGATCTATTCCCTTCAAACGTGACTGCGCGCGAATAAGAATTATCGATCTCAGTCAACCGTCCTGTTTCGAGCATGCGGACAACATTCAAGATACCGTTGACCAGATCGAGCGGCTCAAAACCAGTTATAGCCATTGGCACATGATATTTCTCGGCTATAGACGGATATTCGTGATAGCCCATTACTGCGCAAACATGCCCAGCAAGCAAAAAACCTTGCACCCGGTTCGATGGCGAACCCAATATTGCATGTATTGCCGGGGGCACCCGCACGTGCGAAACAAGAACACTAAAGTTTTTTAAACCAAGCGCCTTTGCTTGCAAGACCGACATAACATTGGCAGGAGCAGTTGTCTCAAACCCAATTGCAAAAAAAACAACCTTCTTTTCGGGATTCTCCTGGGCAATCTTGATGGCATCCAGTGGCGAGTAAACCACGCGCACATCTCCACCTGAAGCACGAATAGAAAAAAGGTCTGAGTTTGACCCTGGTACCCGCAGCATATCCCCATATGAAGTAAATATCACATCCGAACAACCAGCGATCGCCAATGCGCGATCAATTTGCTCCAAAGGTGTCACACACACGGGGCATCCTGGGCCATGAACCAATTCAATTTCAGGTGGCAACAGTTGGTCAAGCCCATGCCGCACGATCGAATGTGTTTGTCCACCGCAAATTTCCATCATGACCCAAGATTGAGTAAGAACTCGGCCAATTTCATCGATAACACCCCTGACAAGATGGGCATCTCGAAATTCAGTTACATATTTCATGGCCAAAATCCTCCCGCAACATTCTAACGCGTGCCCATATTTGGTTCAGGACCAAGTTCATCATCATAATTAGCAATTTCAGTCAGCAGCGCCAGCGTTTCC
>CAIMZS010000374.1 GCA_903846015.1 uncultured Anaerolineae bacterium
CATCGCTGTCCTGGTCGTCATTGCCATAGCCTGAACCGGCCGTGCTAGAACCGGCACTATCGGCGATTTGGAAAATCCTGGGAACCTGAAATATCAATGTATAGCTTTTCCCGGCTTGCAGAGAAGCCGCATCAAATGCGTAATAGCCGTTTGAGTCGCTGCTGGTGGATGCGACAAGTCTGGCGCCATCAGCTTCAACCAATGTGACGCAGACCCCGCCTACGCCGGCCTCCCATGGGTCTTGAAACCCGTTTTTATTCTCGTCCAGCCAAACACGGTTGCCAATCCATGCACCGGCTGGATTGAATAGTGCCGTATTCACAGCGCAATCACCGCTTGGGTTGGGGATACGCCGGGGCATATCCCCGTAAAACACACCCATGAAACGCGTGGTGCCTTCGCCAATGAACAGTTCGTAAATCCACGGCGCAAAGGCTGTCCCTGCCTGCGGGCGGGCAGTTGGCGGCATATTGCTGATTGAAACCAGCACAGCGGGCAGATCCAGCAAGGCAGCATCCTGGACGCCCAGCCCTGTCAGCGGGTTTGTGCCGGGGGCGAAATTCTCCAGATCCGGTCCGGAGGGGGATAGCACCAAACGCGGTTGTGGCGTGGAGGTCGTTGTCGTAGTGGCAATTGGGATCGTGGTAACGATCAGGCTGGGAGTCGCAGTAGCGGTTGAAGACGGAACGGCGGTGGCTGTGTTTATGACAGGAGTATTGGCAGCAGTCGGGGAACACGCTGTGGTTGCCATCCCAAGGAAAAGCATAAACAGGATGAATTGTCTCATAGTCCTGATGGTCCCGGTCATCGTTCTAGATTGGGTGTCATTAGGAGCGTGCTCTCCGCGACATGGCACTCTGTGCCCGTGCAGAACCGGGTACCATACCGGAGGGTCTCATTCAGATACTGGGAGCACTTCCCAGGCAGTTTTAATGCGGTGATAGGATGTCCCCAACTCTTCAGGGATCACCCGCACATCCCCAAGCGTTGACATGAAGTTGGTATCACCGGTCCATCGCGGTACAATATGCAAATGCACATGGCCTGGTACACCGGCTCCGGCAGCCTCACCAATATTTGCGCCCAAATTGAAGGCATGTGGATTGTAAACAGTGCGCAGCACAGCCATGCAACGTGAAGCCAGCTCCATCATTTCGGCGCGGGTGGGCGGGTCAAGTTCTTCGAGAGTGGCCTTGTGGATCAACGGTGCCACCATCAGGTGCCCACTGGTATAGGGGAATTTGTTCAGGATCACAAAGGCAAATTCAGCACGCATTACGATCAGGTTATCAACGCCGTCGTTTTTGTTCAGTTCATTGCAAAAAACACAACCAGCATCATGTGCGGCTTTTGCGATATATTTCATACGCCAGGCAGCCCAGAGTCGTTTCATTATTTATCCATTTTCCCGTATAGTGACCAGAACGATAGTATGCGGTTTACTTTACGTCAATCGAAAAATAGAATAACTGCCCGAAAAGCGTGCCGGCCTCTGACGCCATCTGCCAGGAGGAAGAGACCGTTCCCTTTGTGCCAGGCGCAGTCATTTCCAGAGAGATTTGCGCACTGCTGCCGGGGCCTACCTTTTGTCGGATTTTAGTTGTGTCCGATCCCAATAAATCGCCTCCGACAAAGAAGATTTTGAAGTTGTTATTCCAGGTGCAGGTGCCGGTATTTTTGATGAGCCAGGTTTTCGTGAAAGATTCGCCCGCTTTCAATATCGTACCGCTCGGGATGGTAACATCCGCAACCAGGGCAGAGTTCAGGCACCCGCCGCTGCCGGGCGTACTGCCGGCGTTCGTCGGCAGTGTGATTGTTGCCGAGAGTACAGAGCCGAACGGTTTCCCGATTGCAGTGGCTACCTGCCAGTTACTGTTAACCACCCCGACAAGCGCTGGGGCAGTCATCGCCAGCGAAATTTCAGTTACCTGTCCAGCCAGCACCCTCTGGTCGATCGCGATTGTATCCGCCCCAAAGCGGTCGCCGCTGGTAAAAACGAGTTGAAAGTCACGCGGCCAATCACAGCTGCCAGTATTTTTGATGCGCCAGGTCTTGGTGAATTTATCCCCCGGATCGAATTTCGGCGCATATAAAATGGTTACGTCGGCGATCAAGGTTGCGTTGTAACAACCACGCGCAGTTGCCGGATCGACAGTGGGAATTGCCGAAGTCGGATAAATTTGAGCCAGCGGGGTGGGTGTCATTAATATTTCTATCGTGGGGATGATGGTGGGGCTGGGTGATGGTGATGAAGTGGGCGGTGGCAGCGTTGAGCTTGGCATCGCCACGCTTGTTTGAGTCAATCCAGCTACAATGGTGACAGCTGCCTGGGTATAGATTGCATTTATATCTATTGTCGGCGCTACAGTGGCAGAAGGGCCGCAGGCGCTTAATAGAAATGTTAAGCTGACGAACAAGCTTGCCAGGGTGAAAGAAGATTTAGTTTGTAAACTCATTTTTGTTTCCTTGTCATTTCCGTGCAGAGAACGGGGCTATCCTCCAACAGTGTCTTTTAAAACAAAATTCGTGGAGAACTTGCCATGTTTTGTGTTGACACAAATATTCAATGAAGGTATGCTAATTGTATTGTACTTCATTCGATCCTATACATTGTCAGGAACCATTGTTCCAAGAATATACCGCAAATGAGCCAGATACCCCTTTTTGATATTCCTCGTCTCACCGTCACCGACCTCACCCGCCGGGTTCGCCGTTTGTTGGAAGGCGATCATGCTTTGGCAGATGTGTGGGTACGGGGCGAGGTTTCCAATTTTTCACGCCCGGCATCCGGCCATCTCTATTTTACACTTAAAGATTCGGGTGCTTCTTTGCGTTGCGTGATGTGGAAAGGGGATGCCCTGCGCACACGCGGAATGCCTTTACAGGATGGCATGTCCCTGGAGGTGCACGGTCATATCAGCGTGTATGAGCCGTCCGGTCAATATCAGCTCACTGTGGATATTCTCCGCCCGGCGGGTGAAGGCGCGTTGTATGCCGAGTTTATGCGTTTGAAAGCATTGCTTGAAGCCGAAGGTCTCTTTGCGATTGGGCGAAAGCGGCCAATCCCAGTTCTACCCCATAGCATTGGAATTGTTACGTCCTCTTCAGGCGCAGCCTTGCAAGATATTTTGAACGTTTTGCGGCGGCGCCTACCGCTGGCTGAAGTAGCGTTGGTGGCGTCGCCAGTCCAGGGCGTTGAAGCCCCGCCTGCCCTTGTGTTTGCCTTGCAAAAGCTGAACAAACTTGTTCACCCGGATGTAATCCTGTTAGCGCGCGGGGGCGGTTCGATAGAAGATTTATGGGCTTTTAACGATGAGCGCGTTGTTCGCGCGGTGGCAGCCTCGAAAGCCCCGGTAATTACCGGGGTTGGGCATGAAACTGATTTTACGCTGGTTGATTTTGCATCCGATCTGCGTGCGCCCACCCCCACCGCCGCAGCCGAGCTGGCTACTCCTTATACCATCTTCGACCTATCTGGCGCTTTGCAGGCCGGGGTGGCGCGGCTCAACGATGCTCTCCATCGTAAAATCGACTTTGAGCGTTCAGAGTTGGAAACCCTCCATACTGGATTACGCTATCATTCACCCCAAAGAAGGTTGCAGACCGAATCTCAACGGCTGGATGATCTGCTGCGCCGTGGCAAACGCGGCCTGAACCAGCATCTCGCGCTGGAAAAAGCCCACCTGGCAGGAGCAGCCAACCGGTTGAAGTCGCTCAGCCCGCTCTCGGTATTAAGCCGTGGTTATGCAGTCGTAACATTTGAACAAAGTGGCAAGATTGTTCAAAGCGTCTCCCAGGCTCTGCCAGGTTTGGAGCTGGGGGTGCGGCTGGCAGATGGTAGATTAAATGTAAAAGTTCAGCAATCATTCCCACAGGAGGCGTAATGTCCCCATCTTCGAAAAAAACGGAAGACTTGACCTACGAAAAGGCTTTTACAGAATTGGAGTCTATCGTGGCTGCTTTGGAGGGCGAGAGTCGCCCACTGGACGAATCAATCAACCTTTATGAGCGTGGGCAGGTATTGGCTGCATACTGCTCAGCACTGCTCGAGAAGGCAGAACTTAAGGTACGGCAGTTAAGCGGAGACGGTCTGACCGACTTTGAAGGGCAGGCCTGACATGCCTCTTTCTGGAATTTTCGAAAATCATTCTTTGTTGACCGCTGTGGCTGCCTGGCTGATGGCGCAAATACTCAAGCCGCCTCTGGAATATTTGCGCAAGGGGAAATGGAATTGGGGTTACTTTTTTAGCGCGGGCGGCATGCCCAGCTCACATTCATCCTTGATGGTTGGCGCAACCGTCAGCATTGGGCTGCATGAGGGCTTTAACACACCCATCTTTGCACTTGCGATTGCCATCACTATGATTGTTATTTATGATGCCGCCGGGGTAAGGCGTGAAGCCGGGCGGCATGCCGCAAAAATCAATATTTTGATCAATGAATTGCTTGCCGGTCATCCGATTTCTGATAAAGAACTGCGCGAGGTGCTCGGTCATACTCCCATGGAAGTCATCGGTGGAATCATATTGGGATTGACCGTTGGTATTTTATATTGGATGTATATAGGCTGATCTATGAAAAAATATCTTCCCGTTGAATTTTTCTTTGCCATTTTCTTGATGGCTTGCGGGCAGATTTCTCCAACAGCTGCGCCCCAATACACACCGCTCGCTTCGCTGGTACCCCAGGAAACCGACGCGATTCCCCTGCCCACGGCTGCGCCACAGGTTTTACCTTCGGATGTTCCGGATATATTGCCCACTCCTGCCAGTGAGGGCGTGCCTGCCCCAGCGTTGGCTGCGCGTGATGATCTTGCGGCCCGTCTTAATGTGGGGCTCGAACAGGTTGAAATTAGCGCTATCACTCCAAAAGATTGGCCGGATTCATGCCTGGGTATTATAGATCCGGGTTTGAGTTGCGCCGCGGTCGTTACGCCAGGGTATGAAATTGTTCTGAGCGTTGGTACTGCGCAGTACCGCTATCACACTGACAGCTACGGCAGGAGTACCCGCTTATTTTCAGGCCCCAAATTGTCCACAGGCGGAGAGCAAAACCGGACTATTTTGGAATGGACCAGTTTTGATCCACAGGGGCCTTCCGGCTGCAGCGCTTTTTCTGTTTCAACCCAGGCTGCTTTTTGGGGACTATGCGGCCAAGCACAACAGGTTGTTCCAGGGATTGATCCAACTCAGGAACCGCTGAAACATTGGATAGAATCATTTGCTCCATTCGAAATGGACACACCATCAGGAAAAATTAAATATTATGGGTTGGGTGATCGATCACCTTCAGATAAGTCCGGGGTTATTGTTGCTTCAGGAGCCGAACAGCGCAGCATGGCTGAGTGGGCAAAGCTGCAGTTTGAAGTCGCCCAGGCTGGCCGCGCCGGCGCGGCCTGGGGGCTGGCCTTTAGTTACTCCCGTCAGGGTGGGATTGCCGGTTTTTGCGACGATGTGGCTGTATATTTGGATGGCAGGGCACAAATTACCAACTGTAAGGGCCTGAATGTTACGATGTACCTGAGCGCATCAGAGTTAAACCAGCTTTATGGCTGGTTCGATGCTTTTAAGACGGTTGATTATTCTCACACCGATCCCGCCACTGCCGATGCAATCACGATTTTCCTGGCCATGCCAGGACAGGGTCAGAAAGCCGCCGACGATGCCGCCATTCGCGCCATCGTCGAATTTGCCGCTGGATTGACCAACCAGGCTGGTTTCTCCACCCAGGTTGGCCCGGAACTCTCCGCCGCCCAACAGGCGTTAGAAGATTATTTCAAGGCGCTGCACTCAGGAGATTTCATCCTTGGCGCAAAGCTTTACGGCGGCCCAACAGATGGCATTCAAACCTGGAACCCGGATATCAAGGATAATTTGCCCGCCTTGCTGGAGCGGGCCTGCAAACAAAATGGGCTGGTGTGCTTACTGCCGCGTTCAATACGTTATCATGGGCCAGATTCGCGCACTGGTTACCAATTCCTGGTTGAGTTTAATAACCCGGATGGCAGCTTGTTTACCCAGGGGCCTTGCTGCGGTGATGATTCTGGCGTCCCAGGAATCACCCGGTTTGTCTTTGCAGTTGTACCTCTGAACGATAATTGGCAGGTTATGGACTTGCCCCCCTACGTGCCATAAAGAACCAGGTTGCGGCTGTCATTGCGATAGTGCCGGTTCTAGGGACACTCGCACTTGCTCTAATCTGCGTAATCGTCGAAATCTGCGGTTCAGACACGCGCCGGTTCTAGCACGGCCGTAATCCTGTAATCAGCGAAAATCTGCGGTTCATACAACGAACCACGACCACGAGATGCAGCCCGGGTTACCTGCTATGCCGATATCCGTCGTTTGATCATATTGATTAGCGCCTGTGTTTCGGGTACTTTGAGCGCCAGAATTGCAATCCCGTAAGTTACCCCACCAATAGTTACACCACCGAGTCCAACCAACCAGACATTTTGCCCGTTGGTTAATTGCATCCATACCACGATGGCGACTGTCATCGCCAGCGCTGCCAGACAAAATAGTCCCACTCCGCCTAAGATATCCCGCCCGTTGATGCCATCCCACCGGCGGCGCATATAAATGACCAGGATGACAGCTTCGAGTGCAGTTGCCAGTGAATTAGCCAGCGCCAGCCCACCATGCGGCATCCAACCAAGCGATGAAAATAGCCCGGCAAAACCAAAGCTAAAGATCGCATTCAAGCCCATTGCCGTCAGACCCACGCTGACCGGGGTTTTGGTATCATGCAAAGCATAGAAAGCGCGCGAAAGAATTTCGACCACAGCATGCCCCACCAGCCCGGCGGTAAACCACAGCAACCCCCAGGCCACCATCCGGGTCGATTCTGGTCCAAACTCGCCGCGCTCGAAAAGCATGGCGGTGATAGATTGGCGTAACAGGATCAAACCGAGGCTGGCGGGAATGGATAACAGCAGCACGCCACGCAGGGTCGCACCCAATGAACTACGCATTTCAACCCGCTCACCGCGCGCCACCTGTGCCGAAAAAGTGGGCAGCGCTGCGGTTGCGATCGCCTGGGCTATGACAAACAGCGGCATGGTCATGACCATGCGCGCCTGGTTGATGGCCGAGAGACTGCCTTCGGCCTGTCCTGTGGCGATCATCGTATTGATGACGAAATTCAACTGCACTGCCGCCACACCCAAGAGTCGCGGCGCCATCAGGCGTCCTACTTCGCGCACTGCCGGATTCTCCAATCCAAATGTGAAGGAATACCTGTGCCCATCCAGCTTTAGCAAGCCAGGAATTTGGACGCACAGGTGCAGGATTGCACCCAACACGTAACCCCACGCCAGCCCATAAATGCCCATCGTTGGCACCAGGAAAAAGATACCCAGGATCCAGCCTACCCAGTTAAATACAGGCGCCAGGGCTGGCAGCCAGAACTTCTGGTGGGTATTTAAAATCCCCATCAACAATCCGCTGACGCCAAAAATTGTCGGGGCGATCAGAATGATACGCAGCAGGTCAACTGTAAGTGTTTTTAAAGCAGGATCGAGTTCCGGCCTGAAAAAGAAGATCACATTGCGCACGATGGCGGGGGCAAACACAGCCGCCAGCAAGCTGCCCAGACCAAGCGCCAAAATCACCAGGTTTGTCACCGCTGATACCAATCGCCAGGCATCCTTCAGATCATCCCTGGCTAAAAAACCGGTCAGGGTGGGGATAAATGCTGATGCCAAAGCACCACCTGCCAACAGGCTGAAAAGAAGATCCGGAAAAGTGGCGGCAGCGTAGAATGCATCCAGTGATTGGCTGGTGCCAAATGCGCGCGAGACCAGTATCTGGCGCACAAGGCCGATTACATTGCTCAGCACAAAGGCGAGCATAACCGTCCCGGCAGCGCGGGCGATCTGGCGATTGGAAGATGAAGGATTAGCGTTCACGGAAAGGGATTATACCCTTTGCGCCACAGCATCCTGCATAAATCACGCAAACTTGCTATAATAAGCGGGTGACTGTACCCAACAATCCCCCCACCTTCAGTATGTTAAATTGCACGCAATGTGGCGGTGAGCTGCATCCTGATGAAGGCCAGCTCTTTATCGCCTGTCCTTATTGTGGTTCCACCATTTACCTGGATAAATCCAGGGTTGTTTTTCATTGGTACCTGGCGCCTACGTTGAACGATCAACAAGCCTCTGCCGCGCTGGCCCGCTGGATGGCGGGGAATGATACGGTAAAAGACCTGGACAAAAAGTCCCGCATTCTTGGGCAAACCTTCCAATATTTCCCGGTCTGGTATTTCAAGGTCAAAGACGGCAATAATGAACGCATCTATCTCGAACCGGCCGCGGCCACGTCGATCACGGAATTACGGAATCTAAACCTTCCGGCCGGGGATTTACGAAAATATGAAGATTCACTTCTTTCCACATCTTTGGAGCCAACTGTCCCACTGGCTGCTGCGCAGCAGTGGCTTCTTCAGAAGCAGGTCAATCTACAGCAGATAGCCGAATGTGCTCTTGTTCACATCCCTATTTATACGTTTAAATACGGATTTAAGAATCGCTTATATACCGCCGCGGTCGAGGCTGCCACTGGACGCACATTGGCGAATATTTTCCCGGCAAAAGCAGAAGCCCCATATCTGGCGGTGGGATGCGCCACTGCGCTGGTTTTCCTGTGTCTGGCAGTTTTACTTGCCGGGTTTTCGGTGGCTGGCAGCGGCGCATCAACCGGTATTGGGCTGGCTATTTGTATTGGCGGCGGAATGGTAGCTGCTCCGGTGCTGTTTGGGTTCGCCAGTTGGGTGGCATCAAAGGTGTAATGATGAGTGAATCTCAAATCTCTCCACAAGGTCCTTTGGGAAAAGGTCTTACCTGCCCGCGCTGTGGCGGCGTAATATCCATCCCGGAAGGACAGACCATCGTACGCTGCCCATACTGCGATTTGCGTTCGATCGTGCGCGGTGAGCGTGGTGTGCGGCGTTACCAGGTATCCATTCGCGCCAGCCAGGCCCAGGCCATCCAGGCTTTAAATTCGTTTTTCGGGAATTTTGCTGTTGCTTTTGATGCCCGGGCAAAATCAAAAGTTAGCGAAGTATTTCTTGCTTATATCCCTTTCTGGTCGTTTTGGAGCCGCGCGTTGGGTTGGGCATTTGGACAAAAGGAAGTGGGCAGCGGTGACCATAAACGATACGAGGCTCGTGAAGTGAAAATCGCCCAGGAATTGGTGTGGACCGGGGCAGCCTGTGATGTTGGCGAATTCGGTGTTCAACACATCCAGTTAACGAACCAGCCGTTGGAACCTTTCAATGGCGAGGCCCTGCATGCCAGCGGCATGGTGTTTGAGCCAGTAGGCTCGAGCAGTGATGCCCACGAGGCAGCAGAAAAGGATTTCCAGCACCGGCTGAGAGATGCAGCCAGTCTTGACCGTCTTGCCCAGCTTTTTATTCGTTTCATCAACAAACGTTTTGGACTGGTTTACTACCCTCTCTGGGTTATTCGTTATCTTTATCGTGGTCGGGCTTTCCAGGTTGTGGTGGATGGTTTTTCAGGCAAGGTTTTATACGGCAAGGCTCCAGGAAACGTTCTCTATCGCGCCGCGATGCTGGTGGGTGGGATGGCGCTGGGTGCATTTTTAGCAGTGGATGTCCCCACCTTTTTATTAATGTCTTCTTCAAATTCACACAATAACGATAATTTGTTTTTTTTCCTGATTGCAGTGCTGATTGCAGGGGTAGGGATGATGGCATTTGCTTACCGTACTTTCCGGTATGGAGAAAACTATGAGTTTGGTGGCGCCAAGTTTGACCTTGCACAATTTGGCGCCGGCGGGGCTGGCGATGTATTTCGAATGGCTATGAAAGCTGTGGATGCGGTTGAAAAGGGGCAGATGCGATGACCTTGCCCATGTTGCTGCCATTACAATGTCCCAAATGTCAGACACCTTTTCTGGCAGAGCCTGATGAAATTGCCTGGCTTTGTTCAACCTGTGGCCAGGCAGCCCAGCTTGATGAAAAACAGCTATCAGGCTTGTCGCCGCTCGAGATCCACTTCGACACTGGTATTCAGCCATCACGATCATCGGGAGGCAGCCAACCCGGAAGACCTTTTTGGGTGGCACAGGGCAAGGTTACTGTTCAACGCGAAACGTACTCTGGGAATGAAAATCGCCAGGCTCAGGAATTCTGGCAAATTCCGCGCACTTTTTTTATCCCAGCCTATACCTGCACTTTGGACCAGTTGATCAGCGAGGGAATGCGCTATTTGCGCCAACCAGTCTCGATGATGCAGGGCAGCCCGGCTCCTTTTTTGCCGGTCACTCTGTCTCTCGAAGATGTTCGCCCAATGGCTGAATTCATCATCATGGGTATTGAAGCGGAACGCCGCGATATGGTGAAATCAGTGGGCGTGCAGTTGAACCTGGCTCCGCCAATTTTATGGATACTGCCATAAACCCTGCCAGGCCAGTGTGGGGACGCACATTGGCATCAACTGCCCTTATCCTGGCAATGCTGGCATGTTCGCTGCCCCTGCCTCCCCCCCCCGCTGCTCCTTCCCGTTTAGTTGACACAGCCACACCTGACTCACAGATTGCATCTGATGGCCTGACTGCGATTCCATTGTTGTCCGGTTATGGCGTACGCGGACCGTTTTACGAGGTTTATTTTACAGACCCGTTCAACCCGGAATCTGCAAAAGAAGAGGGTGGCCCGGATTTGCCCCTGGTTGCAGCCATAAACAGCGCCCGCATCTCGATCGACGTTGCCGCTTATAGTCTTAGCTTGTATTCGATCCAGAATGCACTGATTCATGCCTTTAACCGCGGTGTAGTGGTGCGGATGGTAATGGAAAGCGACAATATGGGTAATTCCGCGGTGGATGCATTGAATGGCGCTGGCATCCCGATTATAGGTGATCAACGCGCAGGCTTGATGCACGATAAATTTGTGATCATTGATCGTACCGAAGTCTGGACCGGTTCCATGAATTTCACTGCTTCCGGTGTTTACCGGGATAATAACAACCTTGTTCGCATCAAATCAACCCGGGTCGCACAAGATTACACCGTTGAATTCGAAGAAATGTTCAAAGATGATTTCTTCGGCCCGGATAGTATTGCCCAAACGCCGTATTCACTGGTAACCATCGATGGCGTGGGAGTGGAAATTTATTTTTCGCCAGATGATCATCCAGCTATGCGCATCGTTGAGCTGCTGCGAAAGGCAAAACACAGCATTTACTTTATGGCTTACTCTTTCACGGCGAATGATTTTGGCGATATCCTACTGCAAAAGGCACACGAGGGGCTGCAGGTCAGCGGCGTAATGGAAGAATCACAAGCCATGACAAACCAGGGTACCGAATTTGATGCTCTGACACAGGCAGGTTTGCCTGTCTATCTTGACGGGAATTCCGGCCAGATGCACCACAAGGTGATCATCATTGACGATCAAATTGTCATAACTGGCTCGTATAATTTTAGTTCCAGCGCTGAGAGAACAAACGACGAGAATGTCGTGATATTTTTTAATTCACAGATTGCTGCTCAATACACGTCAGAATTTCAACGTGTATTTGCCGAAGCCCCAAAATAAAAGTTTTTATCTCGTGCAGGAACCGGGACTCTCGTCTCGGAAAAAATAATCCCAGACCTGATGGGATTGAATATATACGGGATATGGGCAAATCAAGCCATATCCCGTATATATTGCTTCACGATAGCAGTAACTATTTTGATGACTAAACGACTAGTACTATAGAACTATATGAAAGCTTTTGTTATTATGCTAGCCGAATGCAGGAAATGTGTCGATCATGACGATAGCCAAGCCCGATAGGATGCGATGGTATACTTAAATAATCCCAATACAAAACAAGGGTTATTGCATCCTATTATGTTATCGCCTGAACAAAACGAACTCGAAGATCTGAAGCGACTGGATCCGCAAGCGATCGGCGCTATTTATGACCGTTACTTTTCTGATGTCTATCGGTTCGTATGTTATCGTCTTAATGATGAAAAAGTGGCAGAGGATATTTCCAGTGATGTGTTTGTTCGCATGCTTGAAGCCACCAGAACAGGGCATGGACCTCAAACCAATATTAAAGCCTGGCTTCTGGCAACCGCTTCGCACATTGTTATCGATCACTTGCGAAAAACATATCGCCGTCCAGAGAGCGAACTTCCAGAAAGTTTGCCCGATCTGATGCCGGAACCCGCGCGAGAATATGAACAAACCGAACGCAATCGGCGACTGAGTAATGCCATGGCCACACTTACAGAAGCACAGGCCTTTGTCTTAACATTGCGTTTCAACCAGGGCTACTCTCTTGAAGAAACTGCTGATCTTATGCAAAAAAATATCAATTCCGTAAAACAACTTCAGTTCCGCGCTCTCGCAGCGCTCAATCGTGCGATGGGTGAAATGCCATGACCAAAGAAAATATTTTTGATGTACTGGAAATTTGCTTTCAAAACCTTGAAAAGGGGATGGATGTAGAATCCTGCCTGGCTCGTTATCCTGAGTTGGCTGATGATTTACGCCCAGCCTTGATGGCGAGTGTTCAATTAAGCTCCCTACCGGATGTCAAAGTGTCAGACAATGCGGCGCGGCGTGGCAAGGCTCGGTTTTTACAGGCTGCCGCAGAGATGCGCGAACAAGATCGCCCTGTTTCGGCTTTACCTTTTTGGCGCAAAAACGGTTTCTTTGGCGCACGTTTTTTTCGAATGGCGATTACCACTGCCACGATGGTTGCTTTTTTATTGACGGGTGGCACGGGTCTGGTATCTGCTTCCAGCTCTGCCCTCCCGGGCGACCAACTTTATACAGTAAAACGCAGTTGGGAAGATGTACAGTTGTTTTTTGTTTTTGATTCGCATGCCAAAATTGAATTGGCTAATGAATTTGATCATCAGCGTGTCCAGGAAATTGAAGAGTTGTATTCAGAAAAGCGTATTGCAGCGGTTAATTTTCAAGGAGTCGTGCAAACACAACAGAAGGGCGCCTGGATGATTGATGGATTGACTGTAGTGGTGAATCACGAAACCATTCTGAAGGGCGAAATTCTTTCCGGATCCATCGTGAAAGTGATTGGAGAAACAGACGATGGTATTGTCAAGGCCCACCAGATCATTTTTGTTGCCACAATTGATGTTACCTCGGTCGCGAACTCAGCTACGCCGACATTAATTCCTGAAAACACAGCATCAAATACCGAACAACCTGAAAACACGAATATACCTGGTTCAGTGGATGAGAACAATGCTGGCAGTCATCAAAATCATGATGACAATAACCCCACGGCGCAGATAACCCCGACTCCGCGCGGAACTGAAAACGGCTCATCCGAACACCACTCAACCCAAACGCCTACCCCCCATGATAGCCATTCCAGGCATGGCGACAATGGCGATTGGCGAAACGGAGAATCATCTCACCATTCCACAGCTACTCCAATTCCTGACCACGAGCAACATCATTAATCGTCTTCCCAAATCAATAAAAAACTGTACAGGCCACTAATGGCTCTTGTACAGTTTTTTTATTTCAAACAATCTGTTCAACTTGTCCGCATTTCAACAACATCCGTTATGCAAATATCGAAAACGTTTTAAATGCCAAATCTGAACAGGGTGTACAAGATGAAGAGTATGGAACCGGGTTGAAAATACGACTTGGCGAATAATCTCTTCCGGCTAGTCCGGATCAGGGTTAAACGGTTTTAATACCAGACCCATACAAGCCAGAGCCCAATCATCAGGGCACCAGTAGCCTCCAACACCAGGAAGGTCCATCCAAAACCGATCAGCCAGCCCCTGGCTGAAATGAGCGCCTGTTTAATATTTCGAAGCCGCCAGTATTCGGCAGCGATTAGCGCCAAAGGTGTAATCGCCAGGGCGGCAAACGGCGTGAGAAATATGCTTGAAATCAGCCCGGCAGCGTAGCCCACGCCGATCGATCTCCAGGGGGTCCCGGTTTCACGTAGTTTTTTAGCAATAATGATGTTGTCTACGAAACTGCCAAAAACCATCAGGATGGTGATCAGGGCAAAAAGCAGCCAATCCCACATCACCATCCTCCCGGAAAAAGCCGCGATCGCGGCGTAGACGAGCGCCGACAGCCATATCACGACAATACCCGGGAAAATGGGGATTATCAGCCCAACCAACCCGACCAGCATAAAAGTCAGGGTCAGCCATTGCAGAAGAAGTTCGCTAATCAAGGGCCATTCTGTCATGGGGCAGGTGTCTACTTGATCAAATCGATTCCGCCCATCCACGGGCGCAGCACCTCGGGCACGATGATCGAGCCGTCTGCCTGCTGGTAGTTTTCCATCACCGCGATCATGGTGCGTGGCAAACCAAGCCCAGATCCGTTCAGGGTGTTTAGCAGTCTCACCTTACCGCCATCCGTTGGACGATATTTGATGTTGGCGCGCCGTGCCTGGAAATCGGTATCATTTGATATCGATGAAACTTCCAGCCACTCGTCACAACCAGGCGCCCAAACTTCAAGGTCATAGGTCATGGTCGCTCCAAAACCGATATCGCCTGTGCACAACTGTTTAACGCGATAAGTCAGTCCCAATCCGGAACAGGTTTCTTCGGCATCCTTAAGCATTTTTTGATGCATCGCTTCCGATTCTTCCGGTTTGCAGTAGATATACATTTCGACCTTGTCAAATTGGTGCCCGCGTTTGATGCCGCGCACATCCCTGCCCGCACTCATTTTTTCACGCCGGAAGCAGGGTGTGTAAGCGGTGTAATAGCGTGGCAAGCTAGCCTCATCCAGGATTTCATCCATGTGGAGCCCCGTCAATGGGATTTCGGCGGTTGGCACAAAGTAATAGTCTTCCTCGTGGTCTTTATACAGGTTGTCCGCAAATTTAGGCAGTTGTCCGGCGCCGTATACGGTGGCTGTTTTGACCATGAAAGGAAGGTATTGTTCGCGGTAACCCTGCCCTCGCGTATGCAGGTCGAGCATCCAGGCGATCAATGCGCGTTGTAGGCGCGCTCCCGCACCACTCAGTACATAAAAGCGCGAACCAGTCAGCTTGGTACCGCGTTCGAAATCAATGATGCCCAATGCCGGGCCCAGTTCCCAGTGCGGCTTGGGGGTGAAGTCAAATTTTTGGGGTTCGCCCACTGTTTTGATGACGATATTCTGGCTGTCATCCACTCCGTATGGTGTGCGTGGATCGGGGATGTTTGGCAGATTATCTGTCAGAGATTTAAGTTCGGCATCCACTTCCGCAACTTGTCTATCCAGATCGGCAATATTGTCGCCAACAATGCGCATTGCCTCCACTTTTATCTGGCGATCGGCGGGTTCCCTGATTTTACCGATTTCCTTTGAGACGGCGTTACGCTCTGCTTTGAGCGCTTCGACCTGCACCAGCAGAGTGCGGCGTTTTTCATCCAACTGCAGGATGGAATCGACTGGTGCCGGATTGCCCTGCCGGTCCTCAATTGCCTTGCGGACGATTTCCGGATGCTCCCGAATCAGATTGATGTCTAACATGTTAGTACCTCCTATGAGTGGAAAACAAAGACCGCCCCTCCTTTGCAGGACGAGGGGCGGCTCGTGGTACCACCTGCGTTCGCTTCACAACCATGATTCGCTTTTTCAAACAGCCAGCGAGATGAGATCTGAAGCCTCGGGGTATGCTATAACGGGCGTTCCCGGCTCTCTTACGACTGATTCTGTGGAGGAAAATGCCGTCCACGCTTTCAGCCCCTGCGAAAGCGATCGATCGTTTGGATGGTCCCGGTTACTGCGATAGTGCCGGTGCCCCGTGCGGAAGCCGGGACTATCGCTAGCACGGCCACGGGATCGATTCGAAACTACATCCAAACAACCACCGGAGGGGATTTCCCTGCTTTGTCTGCCGCCTCACACCAACCGGCGGCTCTCTGAAAGGTTGTACAGGTACTCATCTCCGGGTTGTCTTTATAGAGTAGATTATACGCCTCAGAAAATTTGTGTCAAGGATAAGAAGGTTCCGAACTTACGTTCAATTTGATTGAAAAATTCTCTCAAACGTGCAACAATGTTAATAGATTTTATCCTTTGCACACTTTTTCCATTCTCTGACATATGATGAATACATCTTATCTCTTGCAAGATGCACGCGGCACTTATTATCCGATTAATGGACCCACCATGATTGGCCAGGACCCCGCTTGCCAGGTGCGGGTCTCAGATCCGGATGTCTCACGCAACCATGCCCTGTTCTGGATGGTCCGACATATTCTCTATCTCCGCGATGAAAATACCCCAAACGGCACTTATCTTAATGAATGGCGCATTCCTCCCGGGAAACCCATCGCGGTGATCGCTGGGAGCCGGGTATGCGTGGGACAGACTATCTTTACCGTCGCCAGCATCCCGCAGCCTCCGGTTCATGCTCCTGAACCTGTTGCTGCTCCGGTGCCCCTGTGGCAGCGCCCCAGCCGGTTTATGCTTTTCCTGTTCAGCATCGCGGCTGGTATGTGCGTAGGGTTGTTCTTCCTGGCGGCCTGGTATTTTATCCTTCGTCCCCAGGCATCTCGGCCGGCCTCACAGAATTTCCGCGGAATGACCGTTCTGGCGACCTCTGCGCCGCAGCCGCTGCTGTCACATCAGGCCTTTGCTGCTGCGAACGATAATCTGGCGCTCTCGCTGGCTCGTTTGAACACTGCCGAACTCGTCTTTATCCGGCAGGCCGGAGCAGCCAATCCCAGCCCCCAGGTTCTGGACGATGCTCTGTGCGAAGTGGCGGCCCAAGCGATGAACATCGCCCTTCTTGCCGAAAAGCAAGGATACAATGCCGCCTCCCAGGGCGCGAACAGTGCGGAATATTACTATTCCAGCGCCCGACTTGGTTATGCCCTGGTGCTCGAAGCCCAAAATCTGCGCTCAGGATTGCAAAAACAGGCGGTTTCGCCGCTCCAGGCCCTAAAAACCATCGCCCAATATGGTTCACGGCTTTGGAATCCACTTGTCAGTGACCCGGTAACGAAAGGTAATCCCTTTTTGTCCTACGCTTCCGATTTTGCCTCCCTTGAACCGCAGTTCCTCAGCGACACATCTGTGGCGCAGTTGAAAACGCAGCTGGGACCAAACTCTTCGATGGTTGTCTGGTTGGCTGCATCCAAGGAAGGGGAAACCATCGATGTTTATTTGCCAGAGATGGGCCCACCGCTCACGCAGCCTGTTGATCCGGGGGTACTGCAGAGCCTGACACAAGCCAGCGCCCAGGCGAATGCGAACCTGGCGCGTCAGGCTGCGGCTGCGAAACTCTCCGGGCTGCTGCCTGACACCGGTCAATTCCTGGGTGGCAGCGCCTCAGCTTCAATCCAATTAACCGTCTTCAAACGCGCGGCTATCGCAGATGCAAACCAGGCGGCGGCCGGGAAAATGCCAACGTTTGCCAAAGGCCAGGCCAGTGCGCTGGCCAAACAAACTGGAGCAGGGAATGAGTTCGTTGATAATCTCTACACACTCACCGGTGAGGCTGCACCTGTCCAGACCGAGAGCACCCTGGTCAAAGAAACTCAGCCTGTGGTTACACTTCAAATTACTGGGGCCAGGGAAACGAGCCGGATGAAATCCCCCCTTGGCACTTTAGGTGTTTATGATGTCCAGATTGCCTGGCAGAGTGCCTTTATAGCGCCGATGCTGGATATCGGCTGCATGGGAGGCTCCACTCAACGTGTAACAGTCCAGAATGGCGCGATCAAGGTGAGCGCATCAGCTTATATCGACCATCAGACCAACCAGGTTTCCATTCAGTGCCGGGCCAGCCGACCAGCCAGTTTCATCAATTCAGTAGCCGATATCATCATTGTGCTGACAGTTCCCGATTCGCAAAATGTGGAGCTGGCGCCGCTGCCTCCCACGCTTACCGATACCCGGCTGCCGACAATAACCATGACCCTTCCACCCCCGGCAACGCCTACGCCTAATATGACCCAACAAGCGCTCAGTATAGAAGTTGCTATCGAAAAGACCGCGGAGTTCGCATCCACTATTACGGCCATTGCGGCGCAGACACAGCAGGCCGTCCAGCTCTCCATCTTTACGATGAATGGAACTTTTGGCATCACGCAGCCAGGCCAGGCTTGCGACCCCGGCCTGCACAGCTCGGGGACGCTGCTGGTCACCGTCAATTTTGGCACTGGCGCAGCCAGCGGTACGCTTACAGGGGGTGGAAGCGCATCCAACAGCGACGTGGTCTGCGGCAATGTGACTTATGATTTGACCTGCAACCAGACCTACTCTGGCAGTTTCAGCGGGAGTGTCGATCCCGCTTCCGGCGTGCTTTCCATGTCCGGGAATGCCAGCGGCCAGCAGTCCTGCAATTACAGCAATTGCAAACAGGATGGATTGGAGATTAGCTGCCAGAACCAGAGCATGAATTTCTCATCGCCGGTAAACATAACCGGCAGCGTAATCCAGTCGAGCGGCACAGGCAAGGGCGCCCTCCAAACCTGTCCGGGCTGTCAGGGAGATTGGAGCGCCGGAAAATAAAAGTGGGGCAGAAGATCCTTTTCCACAACCGCAGACACACGTTCCGGTCAATGCGCGAGGGCCGGCCACTCTGAATCTAACATAGCGGTGAAACGTGGGAGATGCAGGCGCTCAAAAATGGAACGAGCCTCCTGCCATAGGGTTTGAGCCAGGGCATGTTCACCGATCTGGCGGGCATATCGCGCCCAGTGCCAACTGACAATAGCCTGGTCACGCGGAATGCCGGCTTTCCGGGCTATATCCAGGCCGCGTGTAAAGCAAGCGGTCGCATCGAACACCTGTCCATCGATTTGAACTGGGCTTCCCAGGCTTGCCGCCACCAGTCCAAGCACCCGCCAGGCATGACAGAGAACGGGTGTTTCGTTCCCGTTGTGAGAACGCGCGATATCAAAGGTATGGATGGCCGTTTCCAGGGCCATTTTTAGATTATTTTGACCCAGATATGCCTCTGCCAGAAATATAAACGACTCGCTATCGGTAAACATTTTTTCTTTGCTGATGATGGAAATTTGCTCCAGGGTATGAATGGCGGAATCAAATTCACCCATCGATACATAAGCGCCTCCCATATTGTTCAAACATACCACCACCTGACCCACATCATGAACCTGGCGGGCCATTTCCAACGATTGCTGATAAAGCTGAATGGCATGCTGGTAATCTCCAATCATACGGTGGCTTTCACCGATATTGTTCAGCATCGCGCCGATATACATATTGTTTCCGATTTCGCGCCAGCGCTCAAGCGAATAGGTCTTGTATTCAATAGCGCGCTCATACTCTCCTTCGGCGGAAAAAATCATACCGAGAACGTTATAAAGACGCGCGGTCTGGATGCGCACATCCGCCTCAAGTGCCACCTTCAAACCCAGGCTGCCTGCCTGTCGGGCTTCGGTCAATTTTCCCTGGTAATAATACGCGCGGGCTTTTTCCAACAGCAATTGGGCAAGTTCTTCTTGATCATCCTTCCCAGAAGACCGTAATAATGCTTCGGCCTGATCGGCTGTTTTTACAACGTCTTCATGGTTACCCTGAAATTCATATACCTTTGAGATGCCGTGCATGGCGCGCAGTTGCTCGTGAATGTCCGCCAGGTTTTCAGCATGCCTGTGCATGGTGTGGAAGGCTTGCAGCGAATCGGCAGACCGCGCCAGGACGAAATAGGCAGACCCAATGCCATAGTAGGGCTGGATTAACCTGGCAGGATCTGCTCCTGTCCCCATCAATTCAATGGCTCTTTCATAATTACTGATGACAGACTGAGGCGCAAAGCTTTCATCGGCTGCTTGTGCAGCCTGGCAGTACCATTCAGCTGCCATATCCTTTTCCACCGCGCGATCCAGATGCTCAGCGATCAGGGTGGCGTATTCCCTGGCACGATCGCCGCTTTTTTCGATCAACCAAACAGCCGCCAGGCGATGATATGTGCGTCGTTGTGACTTTACCACCTGGTGATAAGTTACATCCCGTAGGATGGAGCTTTTAAATAAGTACTCATTCGCGTCTGTAAACACGGATTGATCTCGTTTGAAGATCAATTCCTTGCTGCGCAAGTTTTCCAGTATGGAGGTTGTCTCGGCCATGCCGTTCGCCAGGTTTGTCTCCCCCAGGTGGGCAACTGCGTCATCCCAGAAAACGCGCCCAACAACTGAAGCACGGTGAAGTATTGTTTTTTCCAGCAGGCTCAGCCGGTCAAGCCGGGCCTGCAGAACCCCTGTTAGAGTGGGCGGTACACGCAGCTCTCGCAAGTGTTCAGGGTTGACGGTCCAGATATCGCCGCTTTTGAGAATGGTGCCTTTCTCGATCAGCATTTTGATCAATTCTTCGATGAAGAATGGGTTGCCATCTGCGTTGATTGCGATGGTCTCCGGCAAGACAGTGGGCAGGTTTTCTACTTTGCGTAGTATTTCTTGCACAAGGGCGCGGCTGTCTTCCAACGAGATGGAAGGAAGGTCAACTTGCAAAAACGGTCCAACTTGTTCAGTCAGGTTTGGGAAACGCTCAAACAATAGGGGGCGGGTAGTGGCAATTACCACTACCGAAGCGTTTCGGAATTCGTTCAGGAAGTGCGCCAGCAAGTCCAGAGAACTACTATCCACCCAGTGTGTGTCTTCGATCAGAAATAGAATGGGCCGCTTTTCCACCAACACCCTGAATAAATTCATAACCGCAACATAAGCGCGGTGGCGCACCTGACGATTGTCGTTTCCCGGCGCAGAAACATAGGGGCTGGTTGAATAATCCAACCCAATTAAATGCCCGATAAAATGAGCTTCTTCCAATCCGGCTGGGCGTATTAAATCAACAATCCCTTGTTCAAGCTTCCGGCGGGCCTCGGTCTGGCTGTCGTCCTCCTGAATTTCAAAGCGATCGGACAACATGTCTCGTAATATCGAGAAGGGGACGTATTCCCTTTGTTGGTCTGCGCGGGCCTTGAAGACCCAGGCCTCATCCGGGTAAACACCAGCCCATTTTTGGAATTCATGCATCAAGCGGCTTTTCCCCATTCCGGCATCACCAGTAATGATGAAAAATTGGAGCGGCTGGCCTGAAACGGCAGCGCGCAGACCATTTTTCAGCTGCTCCATCTGCTGCTCGCGTCCAACCATGTGAGTCTCAATGCCTGCCACCCCGCGACTGCCGGGACGAAATTCGCGCGGACGGACTCTTTCCACCAGGTAGGCTTGCAGAGGTTCACTTTTCCCCTTGATGACCACTGGATCACATTCCTGGATTTCAAAAATTCCGCGCACATGACGCAAGCAATCCAGGGAAATCAGGATCCCGTTAAGTGGGGCCTCCTGTTCAAGCCACGTTGCAATATTGACTGTGTCGCCAATCGGGGTGTAATTATCTTTTGTTCCAGGCACGCCCAAAAGCGCCGGCCCGGTATTAATGCCAATGCGTAAGTTAAATTTGCCGAAATCAGAATTACTCTGCGACTTTATGGAGTAGGATTTTTTCTGAGCGCGCTGATCCCAAATCTCTTTTTCCTGCAATATACGCTGTATTTCCAGCGCGGTACGAATGGCGCGCTCTGGGTCATCCTCGCGCGCGATATCCGCCCCCCAAATCACCAGGATACCATCGCCGAGATGCTTATCGATGCGGCCTCCATGACTGATCACAACCGAATCTAGCTCATTCCAGATGGCATTGATCATATTGCTCACATCTTCAGCATCCATCCTCTCAGAAAGCGAAGTGAAGTCGGAGATATCAGCAAACAAGATGGTGACCAGCCTGCGCTGCTGTTCGGCCTGCGATAGTGCCCGATCTAGCGGGGCCGATAAAGTATGCAACACAGCCAGCCGTTCGCGCAAGGCAGTCAGGGCCATATCAACTACCGAATCCCCCAAAAGTTCGCGCTGATTTTCCAGTGCGCCAAGGCCTGATGTAAGCTGGCGAATTTCGTCAATCGTATCCATATTAATAAATTATATAGCTCTTCAGAAAAAGAATTGGCTCTTTGGGATTTTCCGCGATAGTGCCCGTTCTAGCAGAGCCGATAGTCCCGGTTCCAGCGACACTCGCACTTGCTCTAATCTGCGTAAATCTGCGGTTCAGACAAGTATTCCCAACTTATTTCCAGTTTCTGGCCATCTGAATTCGTTCGCCCAAAGGCGGGTGAGAATGGAAAAGAATCACCTCCCAGCGTTCAGGGTCGATCTCGCCAAGATTTTGATTAGCCAGGCGGGTAATGGCTGAGGCAAAGGCAGCACCTTTCCCTGTCGATTGCAAGGCATATTGGTCGGCCATGCGTTCTCGCCAGCGTGAAAAACCATTTTCAAGCGGCATGGTCAACAATCCATACAGGCTGACGACCAGCATTAATGCTGGAAAAGCAGCTGGATCTGCCACGTTGTTGAAACCAAAATAGCTCACCGCCCAGTTCATGAACAGGGATGCCAGATAAAGCCCCAATGCCAGGACCAGGGTTCCGAAGGCGATCAGGAAGGGAATGTCCTTGTGGACGTGATGCCCAAGTTCGTGCGCCAGCACCGTTTCGATTTCATCAAGCGTAAACTCTTCGATCAGGGTATCGCCGAGCACAATGCGGCGCGTGTTGCCAAGACCGGTCAGCGCCGCATTAGCGGCCTTACTGCGGCGGGACATGTCAAACTTGAACACGCCAGCCACCGTGGTATTAGCATTCTCGGCCAGTTTGAGCAAGCGAACTGCCAGTTCGGCGTGTTCATCACCAAGCGGGACAAACTTGTTAAAGATTGGCATGATCAAAACTGGCGCCAGGTTGGCCATCAGAACCTGGAAAACCAGCAGTCCGCCTGCCGCCCACAGCCACCATAATGGGCCAGCAGCGCGCAGCGCCAGATAAAGCAGTTCCAACACCACCAATCCAAGCGGCAGCCCAATGGCCAGGCCTTTTAATTGATCGATGATCCAATCCCGCAGGGTTTCATTCGATTGGTCAAAACGATGCGGCAGAACAAAGCCGGTGTAGTAACTCAATGGAAGCTCGATCAGGGCGGAAATTCCCATCACGATGAACACAAAGGCTGGCACGAGCAGCCATTCGTTATGGGTCAGGCCTGTCAGCCATTGACGCAGATTAATGGCAAATCCAAAAGCCAGCCAGCCGATGGTGTATACCAGGCTGTAGCCAGTCTCCACCAACCACATGCGCCGCTTGATGTGCGCGTATTGTCTGGCTTGTTTCTGTTTTTCGGGGTCAATGATTGTCATAGGGTTTCCAGTTTTTGCGGAATAGTGTAATGGTCAGCAATAGCACGAACAAAATTCCTATTAATCGGAGCCAACTGTCCGGTCAGATTCTAGCACGGCCACAAGGCGCTTGTCCGCGTCCAATATTTTTTTACCACGCCAATTCCAAGAGAGCCGTTTATTGACCTGGACGAGGTCGAATTGGGTCACATTGTCAGTATACAAATGCTCTAATGCTTTGTCAAGGAAAATTTATCGTTTTAGAACGTATGTACTTTTTACTGGCGCAGTTGCCTGGGAAAAATATCTGTCATAGTCATGCCAAGTAGCGCACAAATAGTGTCTTTGCTTTCCTGCGCAGTGGTAGGGGACATCCCAGAAAAAGAATTTGGATTTGTAATAACGACTTCAGTCGCTTAGCGAGGAAAAGCAATGAAAATCGCCGCTACGCTGCAAAATCATTATCTGAAAAACTATATTTTCCCAGGGGGGAGCGTCGGCTATTGACTTTTGAGATATCGTCCTAACATTTTCTGAGCTTGACAGCAGTGTATACGGTCTTGTGATTTTATGGTTGATCTGCTGATGGGGGGCTGTGTTTCCGGGTTACTTTTTGGGCCCGGAGGAGCACTTCACTGTCAATGTCAAAACCGTTGTCGGTACGTATCAAGACTTTTCGGCGGTTTGAGCTGCTGCCCAATACCCGTTCATGCGGATAAGAATACCGGTCAATCTCCAAACCGTTCGCATCAAACAGGATCGCAGTATCACCGTGGTTGTTCCAAACCTGGTCAGTTGTCCACAATAAATCCACCCGGTTGGTCTGGTTATTATGTGCCGTTTCCGGTTCCCACTGTCCGCTGTAAATTACCACACTCATACCCGATCGAAGCAATAAATCATCCGGAAATTGGTAGAAAACCTGTCCGCGCAAGCTGGCAAGCACCCACCTGGACATTGGTTGAACAATGGTGCCTCGATTGATGATGGTGAGATCTTCATGCAAACCATCATTGTGAACCATTTGGATTGATATTTTCGCGCCTTCCAATTGACCAGTCTGAACAATGGATGAAGTTCGTTTTGACATATCCTACTCCTTAGAATCTGTTTATTCAATCTCGATTAATCCGTCTGGC
>CAIMZS010000375.1 GCA_903846015.1 uncultured Anaerolineae bacterium
CGATCTGGTGTATCGCTTTTTGCAAGCAGCAGCGGACCGGTCTTTATACTGAGCGAAGTCTTGTAAAGATCCTGGGTCTCCTGCATGGGGGCGATCTGCAGCTCGCGCGCCAGGGCCTCTTTGCAGTTCTCATACTGCCGCATAGCCTGGACCCTCTGCCCGCCATCCAGATAAATTCTCATCATTTTGCGATGGATCTCTTCCCGTAATGGATCCATTTCCAGGATTTTTCGACCGTAGGATAAGCTCTTTTCAAAATCACCCTGTTTGCGATGCGCATCCATTAAGAAGATTAGCGTGGAAAGATAGCGTGCTCGCAAGGTTTCCCGTTCACGCAAGGCCCAATCATCATAGAATCCTTCCAGAAGATCACCCTGATAAAGGGCGATCGCTTTTTCCAGTTCCGGCATAGTTGCTTCGATATCGGTCAATCCTGGCGCAGCAGCCCGGCTCGTCCCTTCATCAAAGGCCTGAACATCCAGCCAGAAAGGACTGTCCTGGTTGAAACCGATTTCATCGTGATAACCACTGATCAAGTAGGTGCCGCGCTTTACCCCGTGCGGCTCCAATATGGCGCGCAGATGCCAGATTGCGGTATTCAAAGAGCGTCGGGATCGGTCGGGATCCTTATCACCCCAAAATATCTCAGTAAGAACTTCGCGTGGGTGGGAACGGTGACGAAAGAGGATCAGGTAAGCCAGTAATCCCTGGGTGGAATGAGTCAACTTGCCATCAGCCACAGTTTGATCGTGATTGACTCTGACACAGCCGAATAACGATACGTTCAAGAACCCCATTTTCCACCTGTCTAAACATGAACAAGCTACCCAATCCATTCGTACTTTATTCAACTTAATCATTATACAATTGCGGTATTAAAAGTCAATTTTGTGAAATTTTCGACAAACAATTTTTTTCTGGCTCACTCCATCACCTTACGCTGAGAATCCATCCACAGGTGAAAAATCAGCATCATCAATATACTGAGCGTTGTGCCAACTGTAAATGGATTTACCACACCAACCTGGGCAAAATCTTGCGGATTCAGGTAGGCGCCGATCAACACCAGGGCAGCCCACAGCAGGATGCTTTGCATAGAGATACGCCACGCGCTCCAGCGATGGTCACGCGGGATCGTCATTCCGCCGACCGCCAGCAGCGCAAACCAACCACCCATTACCCGGGCGGTCAGCGGGGTAAGCAGCCAGGGCCACAGCGGGATTGCGCTGCCAGGAGCAATAACCAGGAAGACGCATGTCAGCGCGGCCAGGAGCCCAAAACCAGTCATTCCCAAACGCGCGAAACGTGGCACAATGGCGTCAAAATCCTCGAATTTACCGGAATCAGTTTTTCGATTGCGCCACCACAGAAAGGGCACCAGGAAGGGTGTAATGATATATAAGACCAGCCATATCTGGAAAGGTAAATGGCTAACATCGAACCGATCCCAGTGCAGCAGAGTTGCAATCATCATAAAAATGGTGAAGGTTGTGACCGGCGCGAAAGCGCCCGCGATGCGGTGCCAGCGCTTTCCAAAGACCGCAAAGACAAACTGGTAGGCCCCGCCCAGGTAACCAGAGCCCATAATAATGGCGGTCATGTGCGGCTTGATAGCCCAGGCAAAACGCTGCCCGGATTGGTCTGGAAAGAAATACAGGATTAGGAACGCCAGCAGCAGAAAGGGGATCACAATTGCCAGGACGATGCGGGTCAGGGGATGGATGCGGTCATCTTGCATGGTTCACTCTCCGATGGAAACCAGGAATGGGAAGAATGGTTGTTTTTCTGTATTAACCCCAATGCTATATTTTAGATGCTCTTTGTCTATATTTATCAATTCATCAGCAACAAAACAGGGAGCTTCCAACCATCGAAAGCACCCCAGTTTAGTCATCACGAAGCACGGGATTAGACAAAGCTTTGTACATCAGCTTTCGAAGTAGCGATCATTGCGGCGCTCCCCCACATGGCAATCTTGCTTACACCCGCCGTAATTCGCTATTATTTCATTTTCCCGTCCACAATCTGGCCTTTTATTGTATGCGGAAACGCTGGATCTCCGTCTATTACCCGGTACAACCAGTTGTATCCAACCCGCCATTCCATATTCGCGGTCGTCTTGATTGTGGCTGTTTTTTGATTCAAGCGAACGACTTCACCATGCACGTCATTGTTCTGCCTATCCTGGAAACCGACGATATCCCCAACTCTGAGTTGACTTTTATCCAACCCCATTTTTGACGAAACATTTATGTCGGTATTGACTTCATCCAGATTGACCCAATAAGCCGGGATGGTCCATTGACGACGGTCATGCGTATTTTCTACCAACAACTGCGTCCTCTTGAGTTCAATTACCATCGCTTCGATCAATCGATTCTCTGCGAAATCAAAATAGCGAATTATCTGACCAGGTTTCAGGCGCTTTTTGATCTCGGCCAACCGTTGTGGGTCTTCCAATTGGTGGTTGATCGCAATACTCACTCGGTACAGATCAAATAACGTGACCTGTTTCAAAACTTCCAAAATTTTTGAGAAATCCATTTTCTGTTCCTGTTATATTTTATTATGATTGTGACAGGTGATCAAGGATTACAGGAGCTGGGCATATCGCCGCGGCGCTCTCATTACACTCTGACGTGGTACTGCCCCTCCGCCACCCACTTGTAGGTGGTCAACTCCGGCAGACCCATCGGCCCACGGGCATGCAGGCGCTGAGTGGATACGGCTACCTCCGCGCCCAGCCCAAACTGGCCGCCATCCGTAAAGCGTGTGCTGGCATTGACATACACCGCAGCCGAATCCACCTCCGCGATGAAACGCGCCGCGTTTTCACTGCTCCCCGTCAGGATGCCGTCAGAATGGGCGCTGCTGTGCCGGGCAATATGCGCCATGGCCTCGTCCAGGTCAGCGACCACCTTCAGCCCCAATACAAGCGAAAGCCACTCGGTGTCGAAATCTTCCGGCCCGGCAGCATACACCGCTGTCGAAAGGGCCGGGTCGAGCGCGCTCAAATGTGCCAGCGCGCGCGGCTCAGCCCGGAAACTCACCCCGGCCTTCGCCAGATGGCGCACCAGGCACGGTAAAAATTCGTCCGCCACAGCCATGTGCACCAGGGTCGTGTCCAGTGAATTACAGGTGCTCGGGCGCTGCACCTTGGCATTGAAGATCACGTCCAGCGAGGCGGTTAGATCGGCGCTTTCATCCACAAACAGGTGGCAAATCCCCATTCCGCCGGTAATGACCGGAATCTGGCTGTTCTCGCGGCAGAAGGCATGCAGCTTTGCGCCGCCGCGCGGGATGATGATATCGATATAATCGTGCAGTTTGAGCAGCTCCAGGATCAGGCCGCGGTCCGGACTGTCGATAAACTGGACCGCATCGGCAGGCAGATCGCAGGCCAGCAGCGTGCGCTGGATCACCGCCACCAGGGCGCGGTTGCTGTGAATGGTCTCACTGCCGCCGCGCAGGATGGCAGCGTTGCCAGTCTTGATCGCCAACCCGGCCACGTCCATGGTCACGTTCGGGCGCGATTCGTAAATGACGCCCAGCACACCCAGAGGCACGCGCTGTTTGCGCAGGCGCAGACCGTTTGGCAGGACGGTCTCATCAAAGCGCACCCCAACCGGGTCTGGAAGCTCGGTCAGGTGGCGCAGATCCGCGCACAAAGCAGTGATGCGTTCGTCGTTCAGCGCCAGGCGGTCGAGCATCGCCTCGCTCAAGCCGTTGGCGCGCGCGGTCTGCACATCGATATCATTGGCGCTTTGAATACTGGCGCGCGCTTCGTCTAGCGCCCCAGCCAGTGCCAGCAGGGCTGTGTCCTTCCTGGCGCTGCTGGCGCGCGCCATCAGCCTGGAGGCCGCTTTGGCGCGGCTGCCGGTTTCAATCAGCATAAAATGGCTCCTACAATAACACCAAATCATTGCGATGGATGACCTCATCGCCGTATATATATCCCAGGATCGACTCAATCTCATCCGAACGATGGCGGATGATTCTTGCCAGGTCTGCATTGCCATAATTGGAAATACCGCGGGCAATCTCGCGCCCGTTTTCATCCAGCACCCGCACCGTGTCACCGCGCTCAAAGACACCAGCCACCTTGACGATGCCGATCGGCAGCAGGCTGCCAGAACGCCGCAGGGCCTGCAGAGCGCCATTATCTACACTGAGTTGGCCGGGAGCGCGCCGGGCCGAGAGGATAAAGCGTTTACGGCTCTCCAGGACACTCGCCATCGGGACAAAATAAGTCCCCAACCTGCCGGCCAGGCTTGCTTGAGCATCAACCAGGCGCAGCAACACATCCGGCTCCTTGCCGTTTGCAATCACACACGCCGTCCCTGAACGCCTGGCCAGATCAGCGGCCTGCAGCTTGGTGATCATCCCACCCGTCCCCAGCCTGGAGCCGCTGCCGCCGGCGGCTTGCCACAATGCCGCGGGGATTTCATCTTCGCTGACGATCGCCACCAATTCAGCGTCCGGATTGCTGCGCGGATCAGCGGTAAACAAGCCATCCTGATCCGTCAACAGGATCAAAAGGTCGGCGTCGATCAGATTCGCCACCAGGGCCGACAGGTTATCATTATCGCCCACCCGGATTTCCTCGGTGGCGACGGTATCGTTCTCATTGACGATGGCAATCAGGTTTTGCGACAACAGCGCCAGCAGCGTATTGCGCGCGTTTAGATAGCGCTTGCGGTCGGTAAGATCTGCGCGTGTCAGCAGCACCTGCGCCACCACCATGTTGTACAGACCAAAGATCTGTTCATACAATGCCATCAGGAGCGGCTGACCAACGGCAGACAGCATCTGCTTGGCGGGGATATCCTTGCGAAGCTGCGGAAAGTTGAGCTTTTCCCGGCCCGCAGCAATCGCGCCAGACGAAACCAGTGCCACCTCGTGCCCACCCGCCAACAGCTTCTGCACCTGGCGGGCCAGGTCGATCAGAAACGGCGGCGAAATGTGTTCGCTGCCATTGGTCAGCGACGATGTTCCCAGCTTGATGACAATTCTCATTTCACGATCACCCAATCACTTGCGCTGCGGCCAAACACTTCGGGCGAGTACATCTCTTCAGCCTTGCTGGGCGGTACGATAAATGTGCCGGGGGTTGTGGCGCGCGCAATATAGCTGTAATCATAGACGCCATCCCACAGCAGCGAGGTAAAGGCTTCGGCGCGGTTATCGCGCATATTCTGGTGCTCGTACCAGGTGCCCCACCACCACCAACCGTATTTTGATTGGCTCGTGTTTGGGTCTTGCGGCGTGCTGCCTGAAACTTCCAGCCCGGGGTTGATAATCTCCAAACCTGCCGGGAGCGGGTCAACCAGCGCGACGTGGTAGCGGCGATTATC
The DNA here is from genome assembly GCA_903846015.1 of uncultured Anaerolineae bacterium. Taxonomy (GTDB): domain Bacteria; phylum Chloroflexota; class Anaerolineae; order Anaerolineales; family Villigracilaceae; genus UBA5195. The sequence continues at coordinate 5,355 of CAIMZS010000375.1, forward strand.
CGCGACCATCTGGATGCGCACGCGCACCCTGGCCCCGGCCTTGATCACCCAGGCGCCGCTGCTGTCTTTGGTCACATCGGCGGGGTTGTCAACGCCTTCATAACTGCGCTGCACCACAAAGCCCATGTCCAAAGCCTTCAAATTCAGATCGGTGGGCGCGTAACGCAGCCCAAAGCGGTAATACAGACGTCCGGCACCATCCTTGCTCAGGATCAAATTCTGGCTGCCGCCCGCAGACCCGGTCTCGGCCAGCACATTGCTCATCGGGATCAGTGTTTCGAAGCGGTCAGTGCTGCGACCTCGGAATTCGGTGCTGCCGGCATAGGTGCTGCCCATCCACAGACTCGCGGCGAAGTCCGGCGTCTGCGACTCGTAGGTATTGAAATACTTATCCAATGCCAGCAAAACAAAGACATTCTCCTGGGTGTTATCCCAGCGGCCCTGGGAGCGGTGGGCCAGAAGCCCGTTAACCACCTTCGCGATCAGGTCACTCTTTGGGTTGTCGCCGATCATGGCATCCAGCAGGATGGCATCCGTGCGGCGGTCGGAGCTGAGCAGTAAATAGGTCTGGTCGCTGTAGGCTGTTGTGAAGTTGGCAGCCCCGGCGGTTTCAACCACATGATTGTTGACAAAACGACGGATGGCATCCAATTGAGCCTGGTCATCGACCACCGGCCACAACCAGCCGATCGCTTCCAGAGAAAGGTTCTCCAAACCGGCTTCTTTGATGAGCAGCAAGGCTTTGTTGTTGTCGCGTTCGCCCGACAGGTTGCGAACGTAAAGCGCATAGGCGCTCAATGTCCAGCGGATATCCTTGTCATACCAGCCTGGGTAGTGATCTTCGATCTGGCGCAGGTAGTTCAGCGCGTTCTGCTGCATTTCGGTTGGCACGCTAAAGCCCTTTTGCTGGGCCTGAACGAGAGCGTGCGCCACATGGATGGTGTTGAAAGGACTGGAGTCGAAACCACGCCGCCAATACGGGAAGCCGCCATCATCATTCTGCAAACCCTTGAGGGTGTCGATATCTCCGCCAACCGAGGCGGCCATTTCTTCCGGAGTCGGCAAGCCGTCAGCCTTGAAGGCCGTCAGCACATCGCGCAGTGAGGCCACCGCCAGGATGCGCGAGGCCAACTGTTCGGAACATTGATATGGGTAAGTCACCAGGTACAGCACCGCATCGGTCAGCGCCTGCAGCGCCGTGGAAGAAGTGTTGACCTCCAACCCGCCGTACTGCGGGAAGACTCCGCTGGGGGACTGCACCGGCTGGGCAATCGCGCCGTTATCTATTACCCCATAAGTGGCAAAAGACTCGCTGGTGGCCGGGGTATACACCGGCAGCTCGATCGTGGCGGCATCCTCATAAGTACCTGAAACCGCCGCAAACTGCACACGCGCCGTACCGGCCATGTGTGTTCGCGCCGGCAGCCGCACTTCGATGCGGTTATTGGCCGGCACCGTCACGCGCAAACCTGTCGAAGCGATGGCAGCATTATCAAATTCAAGATTGCTGGCGCGGGCGGCCAAATCGACCGTCATATCGGCGCTGGTCTGGTTTTGCAACACAACCGGCAGTTCAAAACGGTCGCCAAAGTTCAGGAAGCGCGGAGCCGACGGGCGCACCATCAAGGCCAGCCGGGCGGTCAGAGTCGCTTCTCCGCTGCCAAACCGGCTGCCCTGGCTGTCGACCGCCACCACCATGATGCGGTAGCGCGTCAGGTTATCCGGCACGGTCACCGGGATGCGGGCATTCCCGCTTGAGTCTGTCCGCACGGTTGGCGCAAAGAGCGCCAGAGGATTGAAATCCGAGCGCACACGGATGGCAGGCTGCTGCCCAGCGGCGGCACGCGAGTCCTGCGGCGCTGCTGAAGGCGCAAATTCCATTGCGGGCGAAGCCGTTGCCATGGGCGCGCCGCCACCTAAGCCATCGTTCATGACCTTTTGACCGGCGGTGCGCGCCAGGGCCTGCGGGTCTGCCAGGATGATACTGGCCCGACCGTAGACAGCGTAAAAATCAGATGGGCGCGTCTCGTAGAACACGCTGACCGGGTCCAGCATCTGGTAATTTGACAGCGCCAGGATGGCATCGTCCACCACCACCACTGCCAGTTCAGCATCCGACACAGGCGCGCCCCGGGCATCTTTAAGAACCACATTCAAAGTGGTTGAGCCGCCGGGTTCCAAATCATGCATATCCGGTGACACTTGCAGTGAAAGCGTGCGCGCCAGCGGGGGAATGCTCAGGTTCAAGCTGCCGCTGGCATAGGCTGGCCTCGGCTCCACGCCGGGCAGAACCGTGCCCTGGTCATCTGTGCGGGGCGCCGAGCCAACCAGATCGACCTGGATATTCAGGTTGGGGATGAAGCGTTGCTCGACAGGCACATCCAGGGTGAGTGAACCGCTGTCCAGTTTGAAACGCTGTGTGTATAAGATACCGCTGCGGCTGACCGTCAGCAGTCCTTCCGCCGGAGAGAAAGGCGAGAGCACCAGGATATGGGCCACATCACCGGGTTGGTAGGTCTCTTTATCCGGCACCAGTGTGACAGTTTCCATCTCCACCTTGCGGGCGGGCGGCTGCTTACCACCACTCACCCAGCGGGTCAGCGAAGATTGGTTCAGGCGGCCCAGGCTGTCGGTGACGACCGCCGTGATCTTATAACTGCCGCCCAGCTTGGTCTCGAAAGAACAGGTCAAGGCAGTTGCAGCCGAAGCCATGTTACAGGTCTGGATATCCACTTCCTGTTCCTGCCAGGCCTTGTTGACGTATTTCCATTCCAGGCGCGCCGCGCGCATCACCACCGGAATGCCAACCTGGGGCTTGCCATCCAGATCGGGGACGATAAAATCGATCTCCAGGGGGGTGCCCTGCTCGACAAAATAACGCGCGCTGCGCAGACCGACATACACATCGGCCGGGTGCACCATCAGCGTAGTCTCACCGGACCAGGCCTGACGGTTGACATCCATAACGGTGCCCTGGGCTAAAACGCTGAAGGGTCTTGGGCCTTCCGCCGGGTCACCAAGCTGGTCAAAATCGAGCCGGAGGAAATTATTCCCCGACGAATCGGTCTTCCCCACAAAGCTCTCGGTCTTGCCGCCCGTATCGATGGGCCCACCCCACATAGAATCATACACGTAGTTCCACCACGGCTTCCAGGTCCCGAAGGAGAAATCCGGCCAGTTGGGTGGGGAATAATTGGTGGGTGTGGAAGTCACCAACCAGTTCACGTCCGCATTGGGCAGCGCGCCACCAGCATAATAGCTGGCCTGCAGCGCCACGACGGCATTACCGCCGACAAAATACGGCCCGGTGGTCTCGTTGCGCGCCGTAACTTCAAATTCCGGGCGGCGGAATTCCTGGATCTGGAAGTTGTGATAACCCTGGGTATCGCCCATACTACCCAACGCGCCCTGGGCTGTCAGGGTCACCTGGGCAGCACCGAGGTTGACACCCTGCGGCAGGGTCACGCTAAAATCAAAGCCCCCCAGGCTGTTCACATCTTGCTGCCCGGTGAAAAGCACATTATTCTGCGGGTCGCGGATCTCGTAGCTGACGGAACTGACCGCTGAGTTGAGCAGGCCGACGTCCCCGTTCTGACCTCCGCCGATGCGCCGCAGCCAACCCTTGATGTGGACATCCTCACCCGGGCGGTACATGCCGCGATCGTCGAAAATATACCAGCGCAGAGTATCCGGCTGTGACATAACCTGCCAGCCATCGTCGCCCCAATAATAAGCCGAACGCGGCAGGATGGCCTGATCGGCTCCCAGCTTTGCAATCAGATAAGTGGCGCCGGAAGGAATGGCAAAACGGGCTACGCCGTCAGCCCCTGTGACACCGCCTCCGCTGCCCCCTCCGGGCTGAATATTGACACCCACGAGCGGCGAACCATCCTTCAAATTGGTGGCCCAGGCTAGCATATCGGACGGATCGGTAAACGCATCCAGACCAATCTGGGTGACCTGCACCCACGAGATAACCGTTTGCGAAATTCGCCGCCACTTGGCGTTATCATCCTCGAAGAACGGCTTGGGCGGCTCCACGATCACAACGAACTGACCGGCAGTGCTGCCCTGCATGAATTCGCTCAGCGAAATATCCACCTGGCTGAGTGTGTCGCCGGGAAGATTGAGCGATTGTGAACGGTCAGAGACCAGTTTCCCGGGCATGGGGTGCGGTGTGATATCGGTACGCTGCCATTCAGCCAGGTACTGCTTGAAATCCGGCCAATCACCCGGCTGCACCGCGTAAATTTTCACTTTTAAACTGGCGTAATTGATGGCATACACCGAGAAAACCGGCTTCGGGGCGGATGGGTCCAGGGTGATAAAATTCTGCCCCGAGTTAACCAGCAGCGCCTCCGCCGAATCGACCTTGAAGGTCAAAGTGGTATCACTGCCCAACTTTTGACCAAAAACATCCTGAACATCCTTGCTGACAATAACCTTGTAGGTAGTCTGCCCACGGGTCTCCCCGTTAATTTCCAACGAATTTCCATAGACGTTGACAGAAAGCCCTGGAATGGCCGGGTCAATGCGCAGCATTTGGGCGGCATCCGGGAAGATATCGGGGTTAATCGGGTTATTAAAACGGATCGAAAAAGGCGTCAGGGGGCGGCAGATATTATCGTACCATGAGCAGCCGTGATCTTCGATCACCAATGGGGAATAGGTAGGAAAGCTGAAAGACTGAGCTGCGTTGGTGAGCAGCGGCCCTTCCGCCGAGGGCGTCCCTGGCCCGATGGTCACGGAAATAGTTGTAGATGCCGGCAGCGGCTGGGTGGCGCGAAAAGCCAACCAGCGCCCCTCCATCGCATTCTTAACCAGCGAACTGACCTGCTCATCTTTGGCGATCTCATCCGTGCCAGCCAACACAACACTGACAGCGCGAGTGCCCGCCAGCACCCGGGTGGTCTGCAAAACCGCCTGCGGGTCAATGCGCTGATCAAACGCCACAAAGAAAATCGGGGTCAGCGGCTGAGGCGAATCATAAGGATAGCTGATCGTCACCTTGGGGGCCGGGGTGGTAAACGTCCAGGTAACCGCCTGGGACAGCACGCCTCCGCCAACCGATTTTGTCCCGGCTGGAACGCTGACGTGATACTGGGTGGCCTTGGGCAGGCGGTCAAACTGGGTCGAATCGGATTGGAAGGTGAGTGTGCGGGTTCCGAGCCAGCGCCAGGTTCCAGGAATAGCCGGTTCGATCACTACGGGCACACCCGCGGCAGCCAGGTCTTTGATGGTTCCGAGCGGCACCATCGACTGATTAAATGTAATGCTGACAAACGGAGCGATGGGAATTTCGCCTTCAGGGGCAAACCGCAGCACCTGCAGCGGGCCGCTGGCGGCTACATCAGGGGTGGGAGCCGCGAGGATGGGAGGAAAGGATTCGTGGATGGTCTGCCCGGGTCGCGGAGGCGGCAGCGCTTCCAGCGGAAACTTGAAATCGACCTGCTCATCCGGGGCGGGCGGCAGGGTAGGCAGCCGGCTGAGAATTTGCGCGATCTGATCCGGTGATAGCGGTTCGCCGACTGCCAGGGGCAGTGGGGTAGCCTGATTCGGCTGGGCCTGGCCCTCGCTCAAGCGGATGGACATATCGAATTGCTCCCCTTTTTTAATGATCTGCCCGACGGCGTTGGTGGGAACCCCGGTCGGTTCAGACCCAGGCGTAACCGTGACCACACCTGGCAGGTTAATACCGCCCGGCGAAATCTTTGGAATAAATATGGTAGCGCCTGCCGAAACTACCAGCAGGAGGACGGTAAATAAGCCAACGCGTAGTGCGAGCGAGTTCTTTCTTTCGGGTGAGGCAGTGGGCTGGTTGGTGTTCATGGGTGTTGGTCTCCTTCCAACCTGATGACGTAATAATGAGCCAATGAGTTCCACAAATCATAAAAAAACACAAACCCATTATAGTACAGTCCGAAAGATTCATTCACGCACCTACAAGTAAAACCGACTCGCGCCGAGCCATTTTCTGTTGTCATTGCAAGGAGCGTGTTCTCCGCGACGTGGCAATCTCCGGTTAACCGGGCAAAGCCGACTCGGGCCGAGCCACTTTCTGCTGTCATTGCGAGGAGCGTGTTCTCCGCGACGTGGCAATCTCCGGTTACCGGGCAAAGCCGACTCGGGCCGAGCCATTTTCTGTTGTCATTGCAAGGAGCGTGTTCTCCGCGCCGTGGCAATCTCCGGTTAACCGGGCAAAGCCGACTCGGGCCGAGCCACTTTCTGTTGTCATTGCGAGGAGCGTGTTCTCCGCGACGTGGCAATCTCCGGTTAACCGGGCAAAGCCGACTC
>CAIMZS010000376.1 GCA_903846015.1 uncultured Anaerolineae bacterium
GACAAACGCTTGCCCGAATTATTCCTGATCCCGGCAGCACAAACCCGGGATAAAAATGCAGTTTCACCAAGTGATATGATTCGACTCTGCGATGAACTTCGGGACGAAGTAGATTGGGTTTTGATCGATTCGCCTGCTGGGATTGAGCGGGGATTCCGTAATTCAATAGCTCCCGCGGATAAAATTCTTATCGTCACCAATCCCGAGATGTCTGCAGTTCGAGATGCTGACAGGGTGATTGGATTACTTGAAGCAGAAGAAAAAGGAGCCCCTTCATTGATCATTAACCGGTTAAATGCTGGACTGGTTAAACGTGGCGATATGCTTTCTGTAGATGATGTTTATGATTTGTTGAGAATTGATGTTATTGGCATTGTTCCAGAAGATGAAAATGTAATTGTCGCATCCAACAAAGGTACACCACTTGCGTTGGAAGCAAAAACCCGGGCCGGGCAAGCTTTTCGAAATATTTCGCGACGATTAAATGGCGAGGAAGTGCCATTCCTTGATTTGGATACACACACATTGTGGGATCGTATTGGGAAACTTGGATGGAGGAAGTAATATGAACTTCCTGAATCGCCTGGCTGGAAAGAAAAGTGCCACGAGTGCCAAGGAAAGGCTTCAATTGGTACTGATCCATGACCGTACTGATATAAGCCCGGCTTCTCTTGAAGCTTTGAAGAATGATTTAATCGCGGCAATTTCAAAGTATATTGATATTGATCCAAGTAGTGTGAGTATCGAAGTTGAACATGAAGGCCGTGCCCAGCGTCTGATCGCGGATATACCTCTGCGCGTTGCAACCCGGCGTCGTTCAGGTTAATATTTTCTTTTCACCGGAAGTTTAATATGCCCGGTGATGGACAATAAACATGCGTGGAGGATCCTGGCGATATTTTGATTTCTGGCTATTGGGGGCTGTGACGATCCTGGTTATCATTGGTATCACAATGATCCGTTCTGCCCTGGCGGGCAATATCGAATTGACCGTGACGACTCCTCTGGTTAATCGTCAGATCATATTTGCCTTGATAGGCTTCGGGTTATTAATTGGGGCGGCAGGGATTGATTACCGCCTATGGTCCTCAGTCTCAAATACACTTTATATTGGAATGATTATTGTACTTTTGGCACTAAACATTATCGGTGCGGCTTTATTTGGGTCAGCGCGTTGGTTCAGGACCACCCGGTTTTTATTCAGCCATCCGAATTTGCAAAACTTGTTATTATTCTCAGCCTGTCACATTTCTTTGTCCAACACATGCATGAGATGAAAGAACCGAAATGGACCATTCGCAGCCTGATCATGGCGATGGGTATCACAGTTTGGGTTATTTTGCAACCGAATTTGAGTACAAGCATCGTGTTGCTGGTTTTATGGTTCGTATTATTGTGGATGGCGGGTGTGCCGATCAAGCATCTGGTGAGTTATGCTCTGGTGGGGATGCTGGTATTGGCAATTAGTTTCCCATTACTGGTCCAATTTCAGATCGTTCAAGATTACCAGGTTAAACGTATTTTGAATTTTGTCACACCTGATCCAAATGCC
>CAIMZS010000377.1 GCA_903846015.1 uncultured Anaerolineae bacterium
CCATTGCGCGCCAAACCTGTTCGTTGGAACGAAGAGATGCCTGCTTGACAGTTACCTTGTGATGGGGATGGCCTACCGCGCCACGGGCAATATCGATCAGGCGGTCAGTGTACTTGAAACCTATCTCAAGTATCAGCCTGACAATGCAGAAGCTTATGCAGTACTGGGGCTGGCCTATTACAATCACGGTGATTACGTCAGTGCGCAAAAGGATCTGGAGCAGGCCGTGCGTTTGAATGCAAACAGTTCAGATGCATATTCCTGGTTGGGTCAGGTTTATTTGGTGCAAAAAGAGTATGACAAAGCAATGGAGAGTTATCGCAAGGCTCAGCAACTGGATCCGAATTCGTTCGATGCCGGCGAAGGAGTGGCAAAAGCCTATCTTGCCAAAGGCGAATTTAATAATTCATATGCTGCCATCCTCCCTGTAGAAAAATTAGCTCAGGGCAACGACAGCTACCGTGCCCGCTTCCTCTTTGTTCGGGCCCTATCATTGGATCAGATAAACCTACCCGATCTTGCTTTGAAAGACTGGAACGAAATGATCACCCTTCCTGATAGTGCAACAACAAGTGAAATGCGGCAAAAAGCCCAGGAGAGAATCACGGCTTTGAGTTCTCCAACCCCAACCATGACAACCACAAAAACGCCCACACCGATAACACCTACTCTTACACGTATCCCTACGCGAACACCCCAACCAACAGCAACGCGTGTGCCAACTGGCACCCCCAAACCTTCATCTACCCCATAATTAACTGCGCGAAAAGATGAACTCCCTTTATGAAAAGCGGCGTCCCAAGCCTGGGGTGCCGCTTTTCATAATTTTTATTTATTTCCATGTCGACATTCAGGACAAGGACACAGTGCCCTGAGATAATGCCAGTTGTAAATACCATAGTCATGGCCATCTTCCCAAACAATTGTGATGGCGTAAGAGCCAGTAGGCTTGACGGTCACAAGATGAGTAGAAGGAGAATCATCAAATTGAAAATTGAACACATCCGCATCCGGTTCAGCCTTCATGTTTTCATGCCCACCCCGGCATTGGGCGCACGGACAGGCGGCGCGCAGAAGGGAAAACGGATACCTGCTGGTATGGTTATCGCCCCAAGAAATCGACATTTCGAGAGCTGAACGATTGGCTGTAATACCGATTGGTTGTTCTGAGATCATGTTTTCCTTATCATGGTTTAGGAATTAAAGTTAAAAAATCCGACGCCGCCCAACCAGTACGGGTTTGATCGTTGATGGCAGTGACACGATACCAGCTATAGCCATCCGCCAACTGTGGTCCTTCGATTACAGTATAAGCTTCGGTATCAAAACCCAGGAACAATTGTTTGCTGTTTAACCCAGCATCTGAACGGACACGCAGCCCCTGACCCTGAGTGCCAGTGATCTGCACGTAGGCGCCAATATCAATTTGATTCGGTAATGAGGTAGGCGTTGGAGTGGGGGCATATGGATCAAATGTAGGCGTGGCTGCCGGAGCAGTTGTGGCGGAAGGCATCGGTATTGTCGTCACTGCTGCAAGCATTCCCGCAGGATCGGGCAGAGCAGGCGCAGACCATTCAATCCAAAGGAAAGTTAACACCAAAAGAATAACAGTAACGCCAAGCGCAGCTCCCAGCACCCTGGGCGTAATTAAACGGCCAAATTCAATTTTCATCCTGGTTTCTGCCCAAATAAGATAAATCGCATAATGAAAATTATAACCCGAACCAACCGGCATGGGTTTGCAAGTTAAAAACGACTTATCTAATAAATCACTCGCTTCTGGGAAAATTGATCTGTTGAACCATGCTGGCGCCTGGTTCGTGTAAAACTCATTGACAAGGCTTTCATCAGGAATCGAAAAAACAGGAAGCTATGCGCGTATAATTTGGAATATGAATTATATGGGAATCATTTGCGCAGTAACCACATTTCTCAACGTCTGGTTGGGACATGTGGCAGTCAGGTTTCTCGAAGCCCGGATGGTATCGATCAAACTACCGGCAGCATGTTTCGGAACAGCAGGGGTTCTGCTCGTAACTTGCGCGCTAATTTCGTCATCCCCTGCTATTTCAGCCGTACTTGGGATTATGGGGATTATCGCAATGTGGGATGCGTATGAATTCATACGACAGCAGCACCGTATCATTAAGGGATACGCGCCTGCAAACCCAGATAATCCGCGACACGCGAAAATCCTGGCTGAGCACGTCAGCGCAACACTTATTCACTGGCTAAAACGTGAACCAATAGGTCGGCCGCTTTCGGCGGACGAGATTAGGACTATCCGGGAGGTCGGACGATGAATTGGTTCGGTCTACTAATAGGGATAACAACGCTTTTCGTGATTGGGCTGGGCTTTTTTTTGGGTCATCCGTGGAGAGCGCTTTTTAGGACTGTTGTGGTGGCCATACGTGATGGCAATAGGAAGCTCAATCATTCTGGCATCGCTTTTTGTGCCATCCAACTGGGGCTCAGCAATAATGGGGGTTTTGGGAGCTTCATTGTTTTGGGGGTCTACTGAGCTAAAAGAACAAGCCGTGCGAACGGAATTGGGGTGGTATCCTTTTCATGAGAAAAAAATTCCACCACCATTTGCGGAAATCATTAAAAAGTGGCATGCGCCGCACCTATAATTCGATATTTCCCAGATAGCCCAGGCGCTTGGGGTGGGCACCCATGGGGATCACTTCTCCACAACTCCCGTATCTTTCTGCATAATTTCTGCACAAATGCCGATTATTCTTACGATATGATCCCGGTCTTTATGGGACGCTGACGTAATTTTTCGGAGGATTTGCATGAAGCTAGCAAGTTTAAGAAACGCCAACAGGAAATACTGGTTCCTATTGGGCCTGGTTTTACTCGGATGCGTTGTTGTTTTCGCATGGGTAAATCAAACCACGACAACGAAAACCACCCAGTTTCAAACTTCTATCGCTGCGCGCGGTTCACTAACTGCAAGTGTCGGCGCGACCGGAATTGTGCGCGCGGCACAATCAGCCATACTGATATGGAATACAAGCGGAAAAGTTGCAGCAGTGAACATATCGATTGGGGATAAAGTCAGTACCGATCAGGTGTTGGCATACCTGTCACCAGACTCGTTATCCAAAAATATCATCCTGGCACAAACAGATATGATAACCGCGCAGCAAAATCTGGACAATCTAACACTGTCAAACATCGTCATGGCAGAAGCCATGCAAAACCTGTCAAAAGCCAAGCAGAAAGTGCAAGATGCCCAAGATGCATACGATAGCATCACTCGCAAACGAGTCTCGGATGAATTGATCGAGCAAACACTCGATCAGCTAAACCAGGCACAAGATCGATTAGCGAGAATTGAATATATTTATAATCGATATCGCGGATACCAACACATGGCGGATGGGAGATCGGCAAAAGCAGAAATAACCATTACCATCACCAACATGAAGCAAAACATAATCGACCTGACCGCAAAATACAACTGGTATACGAGCAAGGCAAGCGCAATCGAAATTGAGAAATCCATGGCAGCGCTAAATGTGGCCAAGGCAGAAGAGGAAGACGCTTTGCGCCAGATGGAGCGGGTGAAGGATGGCACCAACTCAGATGACCTGGCAGCAGCCAAGGCCAGGGTCGCGGGCGCGCAGGCAACACTAAGCCTGTCGAAAATTATTGCCCCTTTCAACGGTACTCTTACAAAATCGCAGGTGCAACCTGACGATCGGATATCTGCCGGGCAAGTCGCCTTCCGTTTAGATGATCTCACAAAATTAATGGTGGATCTACAAATCTCAGAGGTTGATATCAACAACGTTACTGTCGGTCAGTCTGTGACAGTAACCTTTGATGCCATCCCAGACAAGACCTATGATGGCACAGTGACCAGCGTAAATCAATCAACTAAAGCTGGTCAAGGCGGGGTCAACTTCGGAGTGGTAGTAATGATAACAAACGGGGATCAGCTTGTGAAACCAGGGATGACTGCCACAGTTACCATCACCATAAAACAAGTGGGGGATGTATTGCTGGTGCCCAACCGCGCCGTACGCATGCTAAATGGACAGAGAGTTGTGTATATTCTAAAGAAAGACTTGCCTGTACCGGTAAGCATTCGAGTTGGAGCAACCGCGGATAATTTCAGCCAGGTGGTGGGTGGTGATTTGAAAGAAGGCGATCTAATTATCGAAAACCCGCCAGCCGCCACCAGTAATGTTCTGGCAAACCCAAGCCCTGTACCATAATACTTGACCTGAATTAATACACTCAAACAAACTCTTTGCAACTTACAACCCGTAGAACAGCCCATATCATGAGGGCGCAACCTAATAAAAATATGTATATGGAGGATCGTTATGAACATCGCAGGCTTCTTTAAAAAATTCTGGATCGCAATCGTGCTGGTTTTTGTTGCAGCAGTTGGGATCATTGTATGGCAGAACAATGCCAAGGCAGCAAGCAGCAGCACCTATAAAACAACCCCCGCCACACGTGGCACTTTGACCGCCAATGTAGGCGCAACAGGTACTGTCCGAGCCGGACAGAGCGCAAACCTAACCTGGCAAACAAACGGGCGTGTGGAAACCGTAACTGGAAAAATCGGGACAGCGGTCAAAGCCGACGATGTTCTGGCCTCGCTGATGCAAACATCCATGTCCCAAGCCATTATTCTGGCCGAGGCAGACTTGATCAACGCCAAGAAAAACCTGGTGGACCTGATGGCATCAAATACCAGCCTGGCGCAGGCCGAGCAAAGCCTGGCAGTTGCCAAACAGGGGGTATCTTACCGCCACGATAAAGGTGCTTAATTTAAAGCTCAAAAGGGTTAACAGCGTCAGCACGACGGCCACAGAATCTGAATTTACAATAAGTCCACCAGTGAAAGAAACGCTTGTTTATAAGGAGGGAAAAACGGACACTCTTCGGTGTATTGATTACAGCGATAAGTGGTTAGCTATATCAGGGTGTGAGAGTAATGGGAAATATAGCGGATTACAAATTCTGACAAGAGATACCACCGTGCAAATCG
>CAIMZS010000378.1 GCA_903846015.1 uncultured Anaerolineae bacterium
AAAAACCTGACGGCATTTTATTAGCTGATATTTTTGAGCAAATCGCCCAAATGGGTGCTATTCACCCGTCTTTACAGCCTGCCGATAGCCCATAATTGGCGAAGGTATTGATCATCGTTTCGATAACAATACTCATGATCAGTTTGAGTAATGCCGCAACCCGATTAATTTTAGTAAAAAGCCTTTCCAACCTGGAAGAGGTATATTGCATCAAGAATATACAACGAGCTTCCAACGCCATCACCAATGAAAAGAATAATTTATTAAATCTGGCTGGTAATTATGCTACCCAGAACAAAAATTACGCTGACAATATAGAGCGGAACCCGATCTATGGAAATTCGAATATTGTTCCTGAAATCTTTTTAAACCTGAATATCAATTTTCTTATCGTTTCCGATAACAGCGGACAGATTATTTCTGCGCATGGTTATGACACCATCAAAAAAGTCCCTCTCACAATACCCCCAGACTTGCTTGACCTGATTAGCAATAACCCGTTGTTTCACAACCCAACCATTAACTCCGCTTCTGCCGGTATTGTAATGATTAACAACCAACCAATACTACTCGCTTATCACCCAATATTAACCGACTCACAATCTGACTCGCTGCACGGCTTATTGTTCATTGGACGATCACTTGATGATGACTTTGCAAAACAATTATCCAGCATCACCCAATTATCCATTCAGATTGAACCATATCAGAATTCAGAACTTAGCCTTGAGTTAAAATCTGCGAAACGTATCGTAGGTATCCAGGATGAAATATCCGTAAATATACTTGGGCCTCAATCCATTGCCGGATACACTGTTATTCAAGATATTTTTGGCAAGCCAGCCCTCACTATGCGGACAGATATGGAAAGAGATATTTTCAATAACGGGTACACTTCTATCGAGTTTTTTATTTACAGTGTTTTTTTTGGAAACCTTTGCATTTTTATCCTGGCATACATATTGCTGAACAAACAAATAATTTCCCGCATTACCACGTTGAATAAAGCAGTCACAAAGATGAATGTTAGCGGCGCCCTTGATGAGCGTATCCAGACATCCGGCAATGATGAAATTTCATCACTATCCAGTCAGATAAATGAGTTGCTGGTATCCCTTGAAGGTACTGATTATAAATTTCGTCACTCCTTGGATGAGATGGAAAAACTTATAGAAGCCCGCACGGCAGAACTCGTCCAGGTCAACGGATACCTTCAGTATGAAATTGCTGAACGCGAGCTTGGTCAGAAGGCTCTTTTCGAGGCTTACAATGAAATTCAAGCAATCATCAGTTCCATCTCTTCAATTATAATTGGCGTGGATGGCGACCAGAACGTAACTCAATGGAATGATACCGCTGTAAAAATATTTGGGATACCATACCTTGATGTTATCGGGCAAGAATTCTTTAAATTACAAATCAACTGGGATTGGGAGAAAATTACTCTTGATGTTGCCAAATGCAAGAACAATAACGAAAACGTTAGAATGGATGATATTGCTTTAATGGATAAGGCAAATAACAATCGTATTCTAGGGATTACCCTGACCCCATTAATTCTGAAAGACAAGCAGACCCCTGGCTTCTTGCTGATCGGGTCGGATATTACCGAACGCCGGATGTTAGAGCAGCAATCAGGGCGATCTTCCAAATTGGAAGCCATAGGACAATTAGCGGCAGGGGTTGCCCATGAAATAAACACACCAACGCAGCTGGTTGGTAGCAATTTGCGGTTTTTAGGCCAACAGCTTGAACCCATTCTCCTGTTGATCGATAAGTTTAATCAATTGAACCATGCCGTTAAAAATGGAACCGCAACTCCTGAATTAGCCACAGCCCTGGAAAAAGCTAGCACTGCCGCCCACCTTGATTATTTCAAACGGGAGGCCCCCAAAGCTATCGAGCAATCGCTGCAAGGCATTGATCGTGTTTCCCATATTGTTTCAGCCATGCGTTTTTTCATGCACCCAGGAAGTGAAAACAAGGAAATGGCCAATCTGAATCACATCATCCAGAATGCCCTTGAGCTTTCACACAACGAATGGAAAAATGTAGCTGAAATTAAAACCGAATTTGATCCAGATCTTCCCGCTGTAGATTGTCTTCCAAGCGAACTGAGCCAGGTTATTCTGAATCTCATTATCAATGCCGTTCATGCCATCCAGGACATCCTGGTCGAATCTCCAGATTCGCTCGGTCAGATTATCATAACCACTCGCCAATTAGGTGAATTAGTGGAACTCCGCATCTCCGATAGCGGAGCCGGCATCCCCAACGAGATTCGTAATAAAGTTTTCGATCCGTTTTTTACAACCAAGGACGTAGGCCGCGGAACTGGGCAGGGTCTGGCAATTGCATATACCGTGATCGTTAAAAAACACCAGGGGACCTTAGAATTCGAGAGTGAACTTGGCAAGGGCACTACATTTATCATCCACATACCCAGGAAAACAGACCATGAATGAAAAAATTCTTTTAGTTGACGACGAACTTCTCCTTTTAGATTCTCTCAGAAGGGAATTGAGCTTACAGTACGATATCGATACAGCCGAAAGCGGCATAGAAGGCCTGGAAAAGATTTCCAAAAATGGCCCCTATTGTGTGGTTGTATCCGATTTCCGCATGCCCAAAATGGATGGCATTAAATTCCTTACCCGGACCATGGAAACAGCCCCCAATACCGTTCGCATCATGCTGACTGGTAATGCCGACCTTCCTATTGCGGTCGATGCCATCAACCAGGGTCAAATATTTCGTTTTCTATCCAAACCATGTTCTGGCAAGCTGCTTACCCAATCTCTGGATGCCGGGATAAGACAGTATCAATTGGTAATGGCTGAAAAAGAACTACTCGAAAACACCTTGAAAGAATCAATCAGCATGCTCACAGAAATGTTGGCAATCGTCAATCCCAAAGCCTATGGGCGTGCGCTGCGCATCCGGCAGCTTGTCATTCAAATTATCAAGGAACTCCAAATTGCTAACGGCTGGCAGTATGAAATGGCTGCCGCTCTTTCACAATTAGGCTGGATCACTTTTTCACAACAAATGTTGGACAAAATCGAAAATAAGCAAACCTTCAACGCATCTGAAGCCGTGATATTCTCGAACCACCCATTCACTGCCGGAAAACTGATCAAAAACATTCCCCGTCTGGAATTGGTTACCAAGGTAATTGTTGGGCAGGATCGTTCGATCGATGACCTGTGCCTCGATCCAGCTTACCCTGAGCTCTACGCGGTAGATCTGGGATCGCACATCCTCAAAATCTGTATCGATTATGACCAGCTCATGTTACAGGGTTTGCGACACGACCAGATCCTTACAAAGCTGCAATCGACTCACAACCTTTACCTTCCCGAAGTCCTTAACTCACTCTCCGGCCTGCATAGTTATCATCCCACTGCAAATGAGCAACAAATCGAAGAGATCACTTTAAAGGAATTAGAGGTGGGTATGCTGATGGTTGAACCAATCATGAATATCTTTGGCGATATGCTGGTGACGAAAAACACTCAAATCACCGCATCAATCCTTATCAAACTTCTGGGTTTATACTCGAATACAAATACCTTAGTTGAGCCCCTCAAAATCGTTCGAGATGTTAAATCTGAATCCCGGCAATAAACGGAGATGCCACATATTGAATTTCTAGCCCAGTCTGGCATAATAGGATGAATATCACTTTTAAGATGGGAAGAAATCAGGTTGCATTTCGGCGAATTTATCGATATATTAATTCCAACACCCAAATTCACAGATTAGGAGCCTGCAGATGATGCCAAATTCATCAAAACCTGGTTATACCGAGCTCGTCGATCGTTTCAACCGATTTCCCCAGGGTGCGCCACCATCTGATTCTTTATACAAAATATTAAACATCCTGTTTAGCGAACGGGAAGCGCAGCTTGTTGCCATGCTGCCCATCAAACCGTTTAATGTTAAGAAAGCCAGCCAGATCTGGAAAATGTCGCTCCCTGAAACGCAGAAAGTCCTGGACGAATTGGCCAGCCGGGCCATCCTGGTCGATATCGAATGGGAAGGCAAAACCACCTATACTCTGCCACCACCCATGGCAGGTTTTTTTGAATTTTCAATGATGCGCATGCGTAACGATATTGATCAAAAATTACTGGGCCAATTATTTTACCAATACATGAATGTTGAGGAAGATTTCATCAGGGAATTGTTCAATACCGGTGAAACCCAA
>CAIMZS010000379.1 GCA_903846015.1 uncultured Anaerolineae bacterium
ACGTAAAGATTAGAGTTATAGACCGCGATCTCTTTAACTGTTTCGCCCGAAAACATTAACATCCCGTCTGTAGATAAATTAACATCGTTATCGGTCATGTACACTTCGTGTGATTGACACATGGGACAAATACCATTTTTCATGACTTACTCCTTCTGGTTAGTTTGTTTAAGGTGTGTGCTGGACACTTCGCGCCAGTGGACAGTGTGTGTGGTCCTTTTGCTAATTTTGGGAAAATTGCTGATTTCAATTTTCTACCCTAACCCGGACTAGCCGGAATAGCTTACCTACAACTCTGAACCGCAAAAAACACCAAAAGTTAAGAACCGTCAAGACGCAAAGGTCGCCAGGAAAAAAATGCGTTCCCTTAAAACCTCGCGTATTTCGCGGTTAAAGAACTTCTTGTTTTTTGTGCAAGAATCTCACTGATAAAGTACTAAAATCACGGGTAGCTGTGAAAGGTCTCGAAGATTTTGGCATTGCTTAAGCCGCGGGGCAGATTGATGTATCTATCAATCGAAACACCAGCCATCTTGACCTCGGTTGTGGGGGCAACGAAATCGATTTGCACCAACCCATTGCGGCTTCCGGGGATGACGCCGGGTGGATAGGCCCTGATGATCTGCATGATATTCACAATCCACAAACCCAATTCATTTTCATCGTCGAAATTCTGCACCGGGATGTGGATCCAGAAATTCGTTTCCACAGCTTCAAAGTTCACGCGACCATCGGCGAAGGTACAGCCATTGCCATAAACGCGGGCGAAGCCACTGCCTCGCGGCGCTTTTGCGGTGATGGCTTTGTCAAGCTGTGTGGATATTTCATTCAATTCCTGGAAGGTCCAGGCCTGTTCGCAGGTGCTATCGACCTGCCGGATGGGTGTGGCGTCGCTCTGTCTGCCGGGTTGTGAAGTGGGCGCAGTTAGACCGGGCAGGTTGCAGGCTGTCAGAAACAGCCAGGGTAACACGAAGACGATTTCAAATTTGTGTTTGAACATGTCTACCCCGGGAGTTGACCCTTGTAATGGATGATTTCCTCTGGCTGAAGCTAAAAAGTATGGCGATGGATGCACAGGTTGGGGTGGAAAAAATCTGCCCGCATCGATCGAATGCGGGCAGAAAGGTTTTACAGGTGGATTATTCGGCTTCTACACTGGATATTTCTGGGAAGAACTGGCGCACGGTGCCTTCAACCCAACCGTGCAGGGTGGAGGGCGAGAGCGGGCAGCCCAGGCAGGCTCCGCCCAGGTGCACCTTCAGGTTTTGCCCGTCAAATGAGACGAAATCCACAGACCCGCCGTGGAATTGTTCGATATAAGCACTCAACTGGTCGATTAAAGCCTTCATTTGTTCTTCTTTTGGGCTTGATACGGGGGTTGTCACGGCTGCTCCTTTTGAGGGCGGGGGAACGGTTTCACTGAGACCGTTGTTGATCATGGACTTGACCTGCATCTGGACGCTGGTCCAGCGCGATGCAACTGCCTGCGCCAGGCGATCCATTACCAGTGCGCCGGTTTGTGGGTGCTGCTTGCGCAGGTCACGCAGGTCGTTGCCGCACAGAGTCAGGACCTCGCAGTTTTCAGAACAGATTACCGATGAACTGTAGACGTTGTTTCCGAGTACGGCTGACCATCCAAAAATACTGCCGCCAGGCAGACTGGTCAATTTGATTGGGCTGCCATCATACGGTTTATAGATTATATCAACTTTTCCGATGTTCAGCAGATACAGGCAGACCGCCTTTTCGCCCTGCTCGATGATGACTGCGCCTTTTAGATAGGTGCGCGCGTGGAACAGCGGCGCGATGATGTTCAGATCAGCGCTGTTGACGTTTTTGAATAAC
>CAIMZS010000380.1 GCA_903846015.1 uncultured Anaerolineae bacterium
ATCATCTTCCCAGACGGAACATCCCTGACCGAGCCCGATAACACCTCTCTATTGAATAAGCTGCAAAGTTATAAAAAGACCGCCTGAATAGGCGGTTTTTTTATAACTTTGCCCAAAATATAGTGTATAGTAAACAAATAAGGTGACAAATGGATCATGATTGTGCTACCATTTCTCATCCAGATAGTTGTGGAACACTCAATTTAATCAAACTATTGTATTTCACCCCAGATTGGAAACGCGGTTTATGCGCAATCAAACATACAGTATGACAGAAATTTCCGATTTATTATCCAGTGCTTGGATAGTACGGAAAAACTTTATCGAAGGAACACACGATTCAGCTTTTCGGTTATTCAATGGCTTTCTGGAAGGTTTTCCTTCCATTTGTGTGGATATATTCGGATGCACGGCGCTAATTCATAATTATAATGGCACGGATGATCACCGTGTTTCCAGCATACATGACTGGATCATTGAGAATCTACAATGGATTCGTTGTATTATCATGAAAACACGCACAGCACAAACTTCCAGAGAAAAGCGAGGCACCATTATCCATGGCACTACGCCCGATGATAAAGTGTGCGAAAATGGTGTCTGGTATACCATTGACCTAACCATGAACCAAGATACTAGTTTTTATTTGGATACGCGCAACTTGAGAAAATGGGCATTTGACAATCTCGCCGGCAAAACAGTCTTGAACTCATTTGCCTATACAGGCAGCTTGGGTATCGCTGCAACTGCAGGAGGGGCTGAGCGGGTTATCCACCTGGATCGTAATCGCTCTTTTCTAAATCTTGCCGAAAAGTCCTGCACATTAAACAACTTCACAGTAAAAAAACAAGATTTCCTTGCGGATGACTTTTTCACTGCAATTAGCGGGTTCAAACGCAGTGGACAGATGTTCGACTGTGTTTTCCTCGATCCGCCTTTTTTTTCAACCACACCCAAAGGAAAGGTTGATCTCGAGACCGGCAGCAATAGATTAATCAATAAAATCCGTCCACTTATCAAGCATGATGGCTGGCTGGTGGCTATTAATAACGCGATTTTCCTGAGCGGAAAAGACTACCTTACTTCGCTTGAAACACTCTGCGAAAGTGGATATCTCCACATCGAACATTTAATCCCTGTCCCTGATGATTTTATTGGATCCGACCAGACTCGGTCAAGAGACCCACTCATTAACCCGGCGCCCTTCAATCATTCCACCAAAATCGCGCTGCTCCGTGTAAAGCGTAAATCGGAAGAGAAAATGAAAGATTAATTTTCTCGAAAATATCTTACAATAGGTTGTTGACAAAAACGAGCTTACCAATTTATTCTAAAGCGAGGCTACTATTATGAATATTGCAGGATTAGCAATTTCTGGTTTTACGATTTTAGTCATATGCATTTCCGTAATTTGTTCATTGGTAATCACTGTTGCAGCTATTGCAATCCCTTTTATCGTAATACGAAAAATGTCGGAAAACAATCGCAAGCGCGCCGAAGAGCTCGCTTCAATTGGTACTCAAGGTGAAGCCACAATTCTATCGATTCAAGATACCGGCATGCGCATAAATGACAATCCTCGAGTAACAATGTCACTTGAAATCCGAATACCCAATATGCCCGCCTACCATATACAAAAGACGATCACCATCTCCATCGTTCAATTGGCCCAGGTTCAGGTGGGGGCAGTGGTAGGTGTTTTGGTGGATTTATCTGCGCCAACCAACCCAGACAAAATCGGGATATTACTAAAATAAATATCTTGGCTTGATTTGAGACCTTTACCGATTAGTATAATGAGTGTTTTCTGCCAGACAATTCATTTTCCCCGGTGAACCATACAGTAATAGAATAACCCAAATGCCAATATTCTTTGGCGAGTACTCCAGCCCATTCAGCCGGAGGAGGCAAAATGGACATGATTCCAATCGACATCCCCATCGAAATGTTAACCGCAGCAAATCTTGCCACAGCGGATGTAAAAAATGAATTGGCCGTTCAGCTTTATAAACAAGGTCGCATTTCTCTTGCCCAAGCAAAGCGCTTCACGGATGAGTCCGCCCAACTCGAAGAAATCTTCATCAAAAAAGAAAAGAGTGATCAAATCGATATGGATGACTTCATTTCGTGGGCAGCACATGATCTGAGGTCACCCCTAAATTCAATAATCGGGTTTACCAAAGTAGTCCTAAAAGGGATCGATGGCCCAGTGACCGATTTGCAAGTCACTGACCTGACATGCGCACATGTCAGCGGACAGCGCATGTTGACACTTATCAATAACTTGATTGATATGGCAAGATTGAACAATGGTGAAATTAAAATAGAAGTATGCCCTGGCGATATGATCCAAACCCTGACAGACACTGCCAACCGTTGGAAAAAACAGAATTCCGAAAAGGAAATTCAAATTGAAATCTACTTGAGCAGTGCCCAGTTTAATTTTGACTCCGCCCGAATACGTCAGGTAACCAGCGGCATGTTAACTTATGCCGCCAACCACGTTTCAGAAGGGGGCAAAGTTACCTTACATGCCAGCGATGATGCCAACAACATAACCATTGAGATACAAAGCATTGGCGAAAAAGCCAGGGACAAATTTGAAATGGATTTGGCCATGATTGGCTTTATTTGCCAAGGGCTTATTGACCTGCATGGTGGCAGCCTTAACCTTGGAGAAGATACCGGAAATGGTATCCGATTAAGTTTCACCCTTCCAAAAGCCTGATGCCTTTCCCCAGATTTTAGATCGCAAAACATTGCTTACCCTGGAAAACGACGAAGCATGAATCGAATCATCGGTATCGCCCTCATCATAATTTCTGCTGCTTCATTCGGCACTCTGGCAATTTTTGGACTTTATGCCTATGCAAACGGGATCGACACATTTACCTTACTATTTTTACGGTTCACTATTTCCGCAATCGTAATGGGCGGACTCCTCGTCCTGCGTCGAGAATCTCTGCCGGGAGGAAAAGTTTTGCTTCAATTAATAGTCATGGGAGCGATCGGCTACGTGGGACAATCCTTTTCTTATTTTACTGCCATTAAATATGCATCTCCCGGACTTGTAGCACTGCTTTTGTACCTATATCCTGCATTTGTAGCGGTACTTTCCAGCCTACTGTTGCATGAAAAAATTGGCCGGCTCAAAACGATTGCCATCGCAATCGCACTAACTGGAACTGCATTTACGGTCAACCCCGAGAGTGGGCAGCTGCTGGGCATACTATTAGCTATCTCCGCGGCTGTTATTTACTCAGGATATATTCTTGTCGGTACCCAAGTCATGAAAAAAGTTACTGCCCTACAATCTACTACGATAATATTTGCTTCTGCTGGCACAATTTACGGATTAGTCATCGCGGTAAATGGGGCTCACTTTCCATCCAACCTTAATGGTTGGGCTGTCATCACTGGCACAGTAATAATTGCCACTATCATACCCGTCACTACCTTTCTTATCGGACTTAAGCGCATCGGCCCAACCAACGCATCGATGCTGTCTACTCTTGAACCCGTCGTTACCGTCATCCTTTCCGCAGTGCTTTTCCACGATGCCTTAAAACCAATCACTTTGCTCGGTGGTGGCATGATTTTATTCGCGGTAATTCTGCTAACACGCAATGAACTGAAACAGAAAACAACATGAAAACTCCAGAATTTTTTGAACGAACAACTTTGACGTCTAAAGAAGATAACCATTTTGACTTTATTCACAAACGACCCATCAGATCAAGCCGTAATATCCACACTCAGTACTCAAAACCAAATCTTCAAATAGTATAATTGTCAATAATCATATCCACTCCACCCCACTGCGTTGGTTCTCCGTAATAGTAACCAACAATACCTGGAAAAGTAAAAAAGGTATTCCGATGCTAGAGTATGTAAACCTGGAACTTGCTCTTTCTAAAGAAGAATACGATAAACGCCTGGGTCCATTGCAGCAACGATTATACGAAATGGAACATGCCGTCTTTGATGCCAAAGTCCCAGTATTAATAATTTTCGAAGGCTGGGCTGCAACTGGCAAAGGAAGATTGATCAGCATCCTGGCGGAACGCATGGATCCACGCGGCTTTCGGGTAGTACCCATCACCCCACCACGCACGATGGAAACCCGCTTCCCATGGTTATGGCGTTTCTGGCAAAAGATCCCTGCCAGAGGCCAAATTGTTGCGTACGACACATCCTGGTACCGGCGCGTGGGTTGTATTA
>CAIMZS010000381.1 GCA_903846015.1 uncultured Anaerolineae bacterium
CTTCGGACATTCTGATCAACCTGGTGTGGACTGCGGTCTGGCGTTGGAGCAGGCCGGCTATCTGGGTCGTGCTGCTTCTGTCGGCACAGGCGCTTCCACAGAAGCGTTGGTGGAACTACGAAACCGAACTGATGCTCAGTCGATCTTCAAAGCCACCATTTCTTACTTCCCCGAGCGCTATGGCGAATATTTGATCCCAGCCATTGTGGATCTGCTTGAAGGTATCAAGGTGCCAGAGCGGATTCTCCCAGGGGTAGCGCCAATTACCCGTGACAATGTAAATCAGCTTTATCCCGCCCCATAACTCGTTCTCTATTTGCAACAGCCAGTGGCAAAATTGCCATTGGCTGTTGCTCTTGAGAAATTTCGAAGAATTGACAATTCAGAAAACAGCACTCCATTTTTTGACTTTCGCAGAGGAGATGACAAAACATCATGCAACCATTGTTAAAAATTGAACATGTGTCAAAATCATTTGGTCATGTAGAAGCACTTAATGATGTTGGATTGGAAGTCTATGAAGGTGAAATTTTGGGGTTGCTTGGCGATAATGGCGCCGGAAAATCGACCTTGATCAAAATCCTCTCTGGAGTTTATCGACCCGATCAGGGACAATTTAATATTGACGGTCAGTTGGTGCATCTTAATGATCCTTCTACCGCTCAGAAGCTCGGAATTGCTACGGTATATCAAGATCTCTCGCTTGTAGACACGCGCCCGGTAGCGCACAACATATTTCTAGGTCAGGAACCTCGAAAATACAATATCTTTTTAGATCAAAAAAAAATGGAACGCGACGCTCTGTCGATTTTGGAGCGGCTGCATATTCAGCTCCCGTCTGTGTCGGTAGATGTAGAAGTGCTTTCGGGCGGACAGCGCCAAGCGGTGGCTATCGCGCGTGCTATTGCCCAAGGTGGGAGGCTTTTGCTGCTGGATGAGCCCTGGGCTGCCCTCGGTGTAGAGCAAACTCAGAAAGTACGCCAACTCATGAAGGAACTGCGCACGCAAGGAGTGGCAATAATTCTGATAACGCATGATTTAAGTGAAATCTTGCAAGATACTGATCGCATCGCCGTATTGCGTCAAGGACGATTGATCGGCAGTACAGAATCCGGCCAATCATCTCAACACGAAATCATTGGTTGGATCACCGGGGCAATCAAAGGGGAAATCCGGTCCTCAGCGAGGTTGCAATGATCCAAAAATTTATTAAACATCAAAATAATTGGACTTTAATAGGTCTGTTGGCAACGCTGCTGATCCTGATGGTTGTTTTTACCATTTCGTCGCCGTATTTCCTGACACCAAAAAATTTCCTGAATATTGGGCAGGCCATCTCGATCCGCGGAATCATCGCCATCGGCTTAACCATGGCAATGATCACAGGAGGTCTGGATCTATCGATTGCAGCAATTGCTGCAGCGGCTGGGATGATTGCTGCAGCATTAATTAATGGCAAGGTCGACGGTAACGTGGCTGCAATGGTCGGTCTGCTTGGAGCTGGAGTGCTTGGGTCCATCAATGGCGTGATTATTGTTCGCTTTCGGATCAGTCCGCTGATAGCCACGCTGGGTACTTTGCTCTTCTTCCGCGGGTTGGCTTATGTGATCAGCGGAGGAAACAATATCGTGATTGGTGTAGACACCTGGAGCTTCCTGGGCCGTGGGTTTGTATTTGGCATTCCTGTCTCACTGATTTTCTTCATCGTGTTGATCATTCTGAGTTACTTGTTCATGCGCTATACAGTGATCGGTAATTATATTTATGCGATTGGTGGCAATTCTCAAGCCTGCCGCAATGCGGGAATCAAGGTGGATAGGCTACGCTTCATCACCTACATCATCACAGCAGTATTGGCTGGGTTGGGCGGGCTAGTGCTCATGTCACAATCCGGGACTGCTGTTCCGATTGCACTGAGTGGTGCAGAACTGGATATTATCGCCGCAGTTGTACTGGGAGGAATTTCACTTTCCGGCGGACGCGGTAGTTTATTTGGCACTTTTCTTGGTGTGCTCATTATTGGCATTGTCAATAATGGTCTAATCCTGTCTGAAGTGCAAATTTACTGGCAGATGGTGGCGCGTGGTCTGATCTTGATTGTTGCCGTCACCCTGGACAGCTTTCGCAAAGGCGGCGGATATCGCTAGCCGTTACGCCACCTTTGCGTTCTCAGCTCTCATTTTTCAAATAGCAGCCTTTATGATGCAAAAACTCAGCCAGATAGAGTGTCGGAACGCCACAGTATCTGGCTGAGTTTTTGTTGGCATCACATGTTTGGGTAGAGGTAAATGAGTATGAATCACCGTGAACGCGCCCTGGCGGCTATGCGTGGCGAACCGCTGGATCATATCCCTTTCATTGCCCGTATGGATTTGTGGTACTCATTCCACAAGAATCAAGGCACCCTGCCCCATCCCTATCAGAATGCCAGTTTGTGGGATATCCAGCGCGACCTGGGGATAGGCATCTTTGGTTTTGGCGCCTGGGATATCTCATTTTATCGTCTGGAACATCATCGTGTAGATGTCCACAAAGAAACCCATGGCCAGGAGACAATCACCACGTATGTCACTCCGTACGGATCGTTGGTGGCACATGACGTAATGGCAGAGGAGTTATTTGAAGCCGCTGGCACAGGGGCTCGGACTGAATATCCTTTCAAGAGCGACAAAGATTACGATGCGCTCCAATTTCTCATAGAAAACACTCAAGTCGTTGAAAATTTTGAGGCTTATGCTCAATTCATCAACGCAATAGGCGGAGATGGATTGGCGTTACCATTCTCGGGTCACCTGCCTGCCCATCAATTGATGATCTTCTTTATGGGTTATCAACGTTTTTACTATGAGCTCAGTGATCATCCCGCCCGCCTGGAAGCTTTGGTACAAGCTTTGCAAGCACAGCAGGATCAAATACTTTCCCTGGCAGCGGCTTCGCCTGCGCAAGCAATTGAGGTGGGAGCTAACTATGATGAACAAATGACTCCACCCCCGATCTTTGAGCGCTTCTTTGCTCCCTTTTACCGGAAAGCCCGATTGATACTCTCCGCCGCTGACAAAATTCTCGTAATCCACGGTGATGGTGAGATGCGGCGCCTGCTGACCAATGTAATGGAGTGTGGTATTCAGGTTGTGGAAGCTATCACGCCCAAGCCAATGACATCCATCGACGTCGTCAGCACCCGCCGGTTATGGAAAGACCGGGTGGCTATGTGGGGCGGCCTTTCGACAGTCATTCTGACCGATACATTTAGCGACCGACAGTTTGAGGCCTTCTTAGAGACTCTCTTCCGTGATATTGCCCCAGGTGACCGATTCATCCTGGGCTTCGGCGACAACGTCCCCACCGATGCTTCCTTCGAGAGGGTAAAGCGAATCGCCCGGTTTTGGGATGAGAACGGCGCTTATCCGTTACCCGTTGGTTGAATTCAGTAAGCTCCAGGAGGCGATTATGCAGCGTGTGGCAACGTTTATGGCGGTTAAGCCTGGTTTGGAAAAAGGTTATGTTGAAGAACACCGCAATATCTGGCCGGAAGTTCTGGATGGTATTACGCGTTTTGGTATTCATAGCTACAGTATTTTCATGCGTGGGCGCGAGTTATACTCCTATTTCGAAGTGGATAACCTGGAGCACACTACATCACTGGCTGTCGCCGATCCTGATAATCAACGTTGGCAGTTACACATGCGAGATTTCTTCGATGTTGGCTCAGGTATTAAAGATGGCTCAACAATTTATCCGGTTGAAGTTTTTCATACCGATGGATATTCAGGTGTGCTGCCGGCGGTGCAGCGTATTGGCATGTTGATGCAATTAAAAAGCGGGATGGAGCAGAAGTACGTGGAAGAACACCGCAATATTTGGCCGGAAATCCTGGCCGGCATTGAGCGCGCCCGCATTCGTAGCTACAGTATTTTCCTAATTGGACTAACATTGTTTTCCTTTTTTGAGGTGGATGACCTACATGGTGCGATGAGCATGTTGGCAAATGACCCGGATAATCAACGCTGGCAGGTCCACATGGCTGGGTTTTTCGATAAAGGGCCGGGTATTCAAGAAGGAACTACCGAATACCTGAATGAAGTATTTTATAGGAAATAATAATATGTCAAATTATCTTAGGGCGGGTGTTGCCCGTAGGACCATCAACCCGCCGCTTGGTATTCGCTCCCCAGGATTCCGTTTGTTTGGTAACCCAATTCAGGCGATTGAATCTGACCTAACAGCTACTGCAATTGTTTTAGCTCATGAGAATACCAAGTTCGTTATCATCGGTATTGATCTCTCGAATGTGGGTATTGACCTGTCCATGCAAGGTCAGCGACCGGCAGATGACATGCGGGCATTGATTTCGCAGGCCTTGGGCATTTCTCCCACCCATGTCCTACTAAATACAAGTCATACGCATAGCGGTGTCGCCATGCCTGAGTATATGCCAGATTCACCAGAACAGATTTCCCTTAAGAAAGATTATCGCCGCTTACTGATTTCATCATTGGTGGAAGCAGCGCGGGATGCGGATCGGAAACTCCAACCAGCACGGATCGGTGCGGGTTGGGGTGAATGCCATATCGGCGTTTATCGTCGTGAGTTTCGCGATAGTCGTGATGTTCTTGGCGAGGTTCCCGGTCATCCCGTTGATCCGTCAGTAGGTGTGATCCGGGTGGATGACTTGGATGGAAGTCCGATTGCCATTCTCTTTCGCTATTCCTGTCATCCTGTGACCATGGGCCCGAGATCCATGCTGGCATCGTCAGATTATCCTGGAGCAGCTCGTGATGTGATAGAAAAAAATTTGGGCTGTTTGGCAATATTTCTTCAAGGTTGTGGTGGCAATATTAATCCATTAGTTGGCATGGGGTACGAAGTAGATTGTCGTGATACCAAGAATCGGGTCGGTATGACTCTGGGGAGTGAGGTACTTAAGGTTGCTGTTTCCATTCGCACCAATCTACTTCCTGGGAAGCGCTGTGCCTTGGGCAATATTCCCGATATTTTGTTTACTCCATGGGAACCGATCCATAATGAAACCTGCGCTTATCTGGGAACAATGGAGGTAACCATCCCATTGGAATACATTGAGATGCCTACATTGGAATATGCAGAAGAAATACACACTCGTTGGCTACAAATCCATGAAGAACGCCGGCAACGAGGCGCGCAAGAGTGGGAAATTCGTATTGCCGAAAAATATGTACAGTGGTCGCAGATTTTGTTGGATGCTGTTATCAAAGTTCACCCAACCTGCGAGTTAACCGTCCAGGGGTTACGAGTAAACGATATATTGATTCTGGGAATAAACGCTGAGGTTTTTTTTGAGACAGGGATAACAATCAGGACTCAATCATCTTTTCAGAATACTTTCGTTCTTGGGTATTCCAATGGCACAATTGGTTATATTCCACGTGCTCAGGATTTTCCCGCCGACGGATGGAAATTGGAAGAGTCTTACGCTGTACCAGATTTGATATTTCAAGTTCATCCGCACCCCGTTGCTCTTCATCCGGATTCTGAGCAGCGGGTAATTGACGGAACAATGGATCTGATTGACAAATTAACCAAATAGAGTATCCATTGAAAAAATTAATGTTTTGGTCTGTTATTTTGCAGAGGAGTTTTTGATGTCCAAAATACTTTATGCAGGTGTGGCAAGGCGGATTATTAATCCAATGATAGGCATCCGGAAAGCCGGTCTGCGCCTTTTTGGTGATCCAATCCAGGCAATTGAGAGTGATCTCACAGCTACCGTACTGGTTTTGAGCGATGGGGATACCAGGGTAGTAATTATTGGAACTGATTTGATTACCATGACCCCGGATGAGGCGGGGGAGTTACGAGCAGGAGTGGCACAAGCATTGGGTATTAGCAATTTAGATGTAATGCTTAATTTGAGCCATAACCACAGCGCCCCGGCGCTTCCTCAATATATGTCTGATTCTCCTGAACAGATCAGGCTTAAAGAAAGGTACAAAGGTAATCTGAAGCGTTGGCTTATCGAAGCAGCGACTGAAGCAAATCAAAATATTCAACCTGCCCGTATTGGCACTGGTTGGGGAGAATGTCAGATAGGTGTTTATCGCCGTGAGTCCCGTGATGAGCGTGATGTCCTCGGCGAAGTTCTTGATCATGCTATTGATTCATCCGTGGGAGTCATCCGTGTAGACGATCTGGATGGAAACCCAATTGCCACGATCTTTCGATATTCATGCCATCCTGTTACTGTTGGCCCGCGCTCCTTTATTGGATCGAGTGATTTTCCTGGCCCGGCACGTGAAGTCATCGAAAAATCTCTCGGTGGGCTGGCGATATTCATGCAAGGCTGTGGCGGTAACATTAATCCGTTAGTCGGAATTGGGTACGAAGTAGATTGTCGCGACACAAAAAATCGCGTCGGTATGACATTAGGCAGCGAAGCGCTTAAGGTAGCTGTAAATATTCGAACGAATCGGAAGCCCGGAAAGCGCATACCACTGGGTAATGTGCCGAATATTCTTTTCACACCGTGGGAGCCGATCGATGGCGATACTTGCACCCACCTGAGTGCAAGTGAGCTAATTGTCCCTGTGGAATTTATCGATTTACCGCCACTAAAAGAGGCTGAAGCAATTCACGATCGTTGGCTACAGACGCTTGAAGATCGCAGGCAACGCGGTGCCCAGGAGTGGGAAATTCGTGTTGCTGAGAAGTACGAACAATGGGCGCGTGAATTGGTTGATGCCGTCAGGCATGGGCCACCACCCTGTGAACTTTATATACAAGCGTTGCGCGTGAATGATATTGTCATAGTTGGGATCAATGCTGAAGTATTTTTCGAGACGGGCCTGACGATCAAAGCGCTATCACCGTTCAAGGATACCTTTATTCTTGGCTACACCAATGGCTTAATTTTCTATTTACCACGTGCGGATGATTACCCATTGGGCGGTTGGAAGATTGACGCCAATTATGCTGTGCCTGATTTAATGTTTCAGGCATATTTCTTGCCAGTTGCAATTCAACCTACCACCGAACAGACTCTTGTCCAGCGCGCCGTTGACTTGATCCAACAATCTACCATTGAGAAAAGTTGAATATTTTCTCAATGGTAACTGTCGCATTAGCAGTATTTCGTAAAAGGACATTTTTTTGCATTCTTTTGTGAATGTTGTCAATCCGTGGGATGTGATGCTGGTGATTGTTGTCGCCATTCAGGCGACCATTTTGGCATATCTACCGCAGCCACGCTGGAAAGCTTTTATGATTTCGTTACCAATTCCGTTTACTGTAATGGTTCTGGCGGCTGGTCGACCCCTTGATGCCACCAATATGCTGGGTTTATTTTACTTACTATTGTTTACTCATACTGTAAGAATTTTGCATCAGAAATTCAGTGCCCCAATTATTCCATCTATTGTGCTTTCAGCTTTTGGTTACTGTATTATAGGTTATCTAACTACTTTTATAATACCAAAAACGGCAGCAGCATTTTGGGTGACCTGGTTGTTTGTCATCTTGTTAGGTTCTTATCTGAGCATTAAACAAACTGACCGATTGGAACCGGTATACCGAACCCAATTAGCGGTATGGATCAAGCTGCCAATCATCGCTGGCGTTGTGATAATCTTAATACTGGTAAGAAATTTTATCCAGGGGTTCGCAACAGTTTTCCCGATGGTTGGCGTGATTGCTGCATACGAGTCTCGTTTTTGTTTATGGACAATCAGTCGACAGATTCCTGTGGTTATGGTTTCGATGAGTACGATGATGGCTGTGGCATTTCTGGTTGAGCAATATTGGAGTTTACCGCTTTCTCTACTGGCTGGATGGTGTGCTTTTTTGATAATTTTTAGCCTGATGACGATCTGGTTGTGGGCTAAAGTTCCCAAACCAGCCAGATACCTGTTATGAATTAACTATTCTATCAAGAAATACTAACAAAAGGAGAATCCATGGAACCATTCAGTCCAGATTTTGCCCGTCTTGAAGCAACGCTCAACCACACAGAGCCGGATCGAGTTCCGTTAGCCGAAGTGGCTGTCGATTACACCATCATGAGCCAGTTCCTGGGGCGCACCGTGACGGACGATGATGTTGCCAGTCAGGTGGAATTCTGGACAAAAGCAGGTTACGACTATTCACTCTTCACGCTGGGTATGATGCGACCGGGCGGCGTCACGCAAGATTCGCAAATTTCCAAGGTGATGTCAGAGACACTCGCGCGCGAAGATGTTGAAGAAGATGCCTGGAATCTATGGAAAAAACCACGCATATTCTCAGAAAAAGATTTCGAAACTTTTCCATGGGATCTGGCCGCCAAGCTGGATTTATCCAAATTTGATGCTGCCCAGGCCTACCTCCCGGATAAAATGAAAATAATCGCCGCATCCGGGAAGATATTTACCATGAGTTGGATGCTGATGGGGTTTGAAAACTTTTGCTTGAACTTAAAACTCAAGCCTGAATTCACCGCCCGGGTGATCGAACAGGTTGCTAAAATTCAATTGGAAGGGGTACGCCAGATTGCCAGCCGTCCAAACGTCGCTGCCATCTGGGCCGTCGATGACCTTGCTTTTAGCAGTGGATCGATGTTGAGACTGGCAGATTTCCGCAAATTTATTTTCCCCTACTATGAAGAACTTTCGGCCTTGTGCCATTCGCAAGGCAAATACCTGTTTTATCATACCGATGGCGTCATCTGGAACCTGGCGGAAGACATGATTGCGCTCGGAGTGGACGCCATTCACCCCATCGATCCAACCTGCATGGATATTGATGAGGCCAAAGCCCGTCTGGGCCGCCGTCTATGCCTCGTGGGAAACATCTCCAACGAACTGCTTGCGAATGGTACGCCTGATCAGGTGGCTGATCTGACCCGTCAGCGGCTTCGCACCATTGCGCCTGGGGGTGGCTATTGCCTGGGCTCCGGAAACTCGGTGCCCGACTGGGCTCGTATTGAAAACTACCGGGCTATGCTTGAAACCGTGCGAAGCCACGGAAATTATCCGATCCAGTAACCAGTAGACAAAATCATGACAATCATTTCATCCATCAAACAGTATTCGAACCAACATCAAGCCTATGCTCTTATTAACGGGTTGGTCTTTGATTCTCTCACTGGCAGAAACAACCCAGGCCAGGCAGTTGTGATTGAAGGGAACATGATCCGGGCTGTCTGTCCTCAGGCAGAGCTGGGAAGTGACATTCCACAAGTTGATATCAGCGGTCAAACACTGCTGCCAGGACTGGTGGATGTACACGTGCATAGCGAAGATTGGCATGCGCCTCTCTATCTTGCGCATGGCGTGACTGCGGTACGCGATGTCGGCAGCGAATTAAATGCTGTTCTCGATCGAAGATCGCGCTGGAAAGATTCAGCCTCCGCCCCGCGCCTTGTCTGCACCGGTCCCGTAATCGATCAACCCGGCAGCACCTGGGATCCAATGACCCTGAGAATAAAAAATCCACAGGAAGCGCGCTCGGCAGTTGACCAGCTCGTGGACGCCGGTGTTGACCAGATCAAAACGTATGTCATGCTCGATCTATCTTGTTACCAGGCGATTGTTGACCAGTCACACCGCCGTGGGAAATTCGTTGTTTCGCATCTGGGCCGGTTTGTGGATGCCCGGCAAGCAACAGAGGCAGGAGTAGATGAGATTGAGCACCTCAGTGGTGTCAGCGAGGCACTATGGTGGGAGCGGAACCAGGCCAGCCCCGATTGGATTTGGATGAAGCTGTGGGCAGATGTGGACATGGAAAGAACCAATCGCTTGATTGACTTGTTTATGGAGCGCGGGCTCCGGCTGGCAATTACACGATTGGTTTGGGAGCGCATGGCCCTGGCTGCCGATCCACGCCTGATGGCGCATCATCAGCGGCAGTACCTTCCGCCAGCACTGGCCGGATTCTGGGAGCAGTATATGCCGCATAACCTGGCAAAACGCAGCTATCCCCAGGGGATGTCGCCGCCAACACGTGCTGCGCGCTGCCAGCAGGCAGCCGGAATGGCCATTTTCACATCTCAACTTGCGCAGCGCGAGGCTCCCATCCTGATCGGAACAGATACGCCGCTGCTGCACCTTATTCCTGGTTTCAGTTTTCAAGATGAATTAGTAGCGTTGTGGGCCTGCGGCTTTTCTGAATCAACTCTCCTGCAAGCTGCCACCCTGGGCGGAGCGCAGGCGCTTGGCCTGGAAGACGTGATTGGCAGCATCCAACCCAAGAAACAGGCCGATCTGTTGTTGGTGGCAGGCGACCCGACCGTCAGCCTGGCTGCCATGCAGCAGATTCAGGCAGTAGCACGTTCCGGCAATTGGCAAAACCCGGCTGATTTAATGCAGCAAGCCAGCCAGTATGTTCTTCATGCCCCGCAACATTCATCTGGACGGCTGAATGACACTTATTGATGGGACTACCCTCGTTCCACAATCCAAGGAGACTAGAGATGACTACGCAAATTCGCTTTCTCGGCATCGCTGCATTTGAGATCACAAATTCCAAAGGTCAAATCATCCTGATTGACCCTTGCTTGAGTGACAACCCTGCCAGCCCGGTTCAGGTAGATGATCTGACGCACGTGGATTTAGTGTGCGTAACACACCTGGCTGTGGATCACCTGGGGGACGCGGCGGCGATCTCAAAGAAATTTGGCTGCCCAGTAGTCTGTGGGCCTGAAACAGCGGTTTTTCTTACCCAGCAAGGCGCCGACCCGGGCCTGATGCGCACATTACCCTGGGGCGGGCAGTCGAACCCCAATGGTATCCGCGTTCGGGCAGTGGAATGTCACCACACATCTTTCCGTCAGGCACCAAATGGACAATACCTATCCGGCCAACCGCTTAGCTTTATCATTTATGCCGATCCAGGAGTGCGGATTTACCATTCGGGCGATAGCGCCATCTTTAGCGATTTGAAACTGATAGGGGAACTGTATCGTCCAACCATCGGCCTGATCTGCTCTTGTGAATTGGAAACGAAATTTCTGGAAAATTTTGGTCTGAAAGACCACATCGGCAACGAAATGAACGGTGATGAGGGAGCCCTGGCGGCGATGTGGCTGGGGGTGGAACATGCCATCATTTGCCATTACCTGCAGCCTGAAGGACACGATGATGTGGAAAAATTCTTCCGCATTCTGGAAAATCGCCATTCCGATGGCGCACCGCTGGTTAAACCCCGGGCCATGCATGCCGGTGAGATCTTCGTGGTATAAGGCCGGGTCGGATTGCAGTTTGGGAACATTTGCCGGATTTTATGCGGTTTACCCCAGCCGAAGACCTGTGGCGGGTTGACGATATGCGTGAATTCAGCACTGAACACAAAGAAAACTGGGATTGGACAATGATGATTGATAACTCACCCCACTCCCGTTACCGCATCCAGCCCTGGCCTGGTCAACTGAGAGAACATCTCGTTCTCTCAGAATTTACGCGATCAAACCTTTTGGACGCGGACTATCGCCTCGTGCTGGAACCGGGACTATTGCGAAAACGCGGATATTTTAAAGCTTTAAATCGGCATGGTTGAAACTAGGTTGACACTTCGAAATTCATTATTAACAGTTTTTTTTCGATGCGAATGCCTAAACATCTGACGAAGTTTGCTTCAAATGAGTTATTTTCTTATTCGTCAAGTAACGGCCAGACAGCAGCGCAGCTTTGAGTAGTATTGGCTGACCCGGTTCCGGCGGGATAAACCCCTGCATCAGGGTCAAGAAAATTATCGGCGCAAGCCTGCTGTTAGCCGTGCTGCTCCCTGACACCATGCTTTTAGCGTTGTCTGGGGCGCACCCAGTAGCCGGTTGGCCTCTTCCGGCGAACCGTCTTCGCCCCAGTTTTCGTAATGCTTCATTAACAGTGCCATGCTCTTCCACTCTATATTAAATGAAAGCATACCGAGGAGAGACAATGCGCTCGTTGAGATCGGCGCGACTTTTACACCCGGCGCGACAATCCCGACATAGGTTTTCATTGCAGCGCCCATCGTGAACGCCTCGGGGCCAAAAATGGTCAGTTCTTTGTTGAGCGCGGCCTCGGACTGATAACTCTTTGAAACCATGCGCGCATAATCTGCGGCGGCAACCCAATGCAGCGGGTGAACTTGCTTCCCGATCAGCGACATGCTTTTTCCCTGCACGAACATCGGCAGCGTTTCCATAAACCAGGCTGCTCGAAAGATGGTATAAGATACGCCGCTGGATTTGAGCGCGGCCGCTGTCCTCCACATCGCCCGGGATGATTTCATAGCCCGTCCCCAGCAAACGCCGGGCTTTCTGCGGGTGGCGCGCCAGCAGGCGGACGTTGAACCCGTCCGCCCTGAGCTGCTGCGCCACCGGTTTACCGAGCATGCCTGTCCCACCGATCACCAAAACCCGCTGCTTCTCGGGCTGCTGTGTCATTTTTTCCTGCCTTTTAATAATGCCCAACTGCCCAAAAACAAGCCCAGGAGTGCCCCGGCAATCAAGCCAATTTGGCCGGTGGCTTCATAGCCTCTGACCCCATTAAAAACAAACTGGACGGCATAATTTCCACCAAACACTATGCCAGCCAGCAGCCCCAGAATACCGGTTACAAGTCCGATCACGAGAACAAGCACAACGCGCCAGATGATTTTCAGCATTTTGCAGTTTTCCTTTACTTTGCCAGCATTTCCCTGGCCAGATTCCAGAAATAGACAATGAAAAACGAGCCAACTGTCAGACAATAAATCTTGATGCCGATTTCGATGATTTCATCGCTGGTCAGGTTGAACAGCAGACCGGTGTTGACGCCGTACAGCAGCGCGTACAAGCCGAGAAAGATCAGGCTGGAACCGGTCAACATACCGAACAGGGCCGATTTTTCGTTGTTTTGGAGCAGGAAAATAAAAGCCAGCAGCGAGACCACCGCAATCCAGCCATCGGCCAGGGGAAAAGACATAAACCAGGTGCGGTAGCCAGGCACAAGCTCAGTGACCGGGAAGACGCGGGTAAAGACCAGGCTCCAGTACACGACAATTCCCAGGGTGGTGAATCCAGTTAACCCAAGCGCCAATATTCTCATTTTGCGCCTCCTTTAACGAGCAGGGTCACGCCCACCATCACCAACCAGAACGCCCATAAACTGTAGGCAATCGCATTGATCGCGCCGACGAGTGGCACACCGGCCGGTTCCAGGGTTCCTGAAAGAATGCCGAGTGCCAGCACGATACCCAGCCAGCCCTGCCAGGCGCTGAAAATTTTGGACTTCGGCATCGCCAGCGCGATCAAAATCGTCCACAGCGCGCTGAAAAGATAGCCCAGGTGCTCGCCCACACCCAACCCGGCATACTGATTGAAGGCGTTGAAGGTCACTTCGATGGCGGCGCGCGTCGCTTCGCTTGTGGATGAGCTGATGTACGTCGATGCCAGCATCGGCACCATGAACGGCCAGCGCACAAATCCGAGCATCTGAACAATCCCGGCGGTCACGCCCAGGACTGTGGCAGCGGGCATATACGGCGTATCGTCGCACGCCAGGTAAGGGTGCAGCAGAACCGCCACCGGGATAAACAGGATCGCCGCCACCACCATCAGGTACCAGTTGGCGATCAGCCCGCTGCCGCCCGCCACGAACTTTTCCATAACCGTGGCCGCTGGTTGGCGCAGGATGTCGGGGTATTCGAAGTTGATTTGCAGCAGCGTAAAAGCCACCATGAACAGGACTGGCGTGGCAATCAGCAGCACGCACGTCAAAAAGCGATGGGTTTTGTGGTACATCTTAAGCTCCTAAAGATATTGGATGAGAATGGTATTCAGTTCGCGCCGGAATAATTCGGCAGGATCATCAAAGAACGATGGGATTTGATGGGTAATTTCGAGCATCACCAACCCATGCACGCGGCTCCAAAAAACCTGCGCCAGGTACAGGATTTCGGGATGAATGCCGCCCGTGGCAGCCTGCCACATCTTGAGCATCGCCTCCAGCCCCGGCGTGAGCGGCGCAAAACGCTCCACCCGCAGCCGGCCCGCCGCAAAAATGGTCTGGATCAGCTCGATGAGTGGCACCATCGCCCGCTCCGCGGCGGGCATGGTGATTTCCTCGGGAGCATGGTAATTGGGGATGGGCGTGCCGAAAATCATCAGGTAACGCTGCGAATAAGTGACCGCCCACTGGCGGTAT
The DNA here is from genome assembly GCA_903846015.1 of uncultured Anaerolineae bacterium. Classification (GTDB taxonomy): domain Bacteria; phylum Chloroflexota; class Anaerolineae; order Anaerolineales; family Villigracilaceae; genus UBA5195. The sequence continues at coordinate 14,115 of CAIMZS010000381.1, forward strand.
GCCCAGCCCAGGGCAAACAGCCGCTCTGGGAAGTGCTCTGCCGGCAGACTTTCCAGCGAGGCTGCCAGGACCTCGGCCAGCGAGTTGTAGGCATCCACGATCAGTGCCGTCACCAGGGCATCGCGGCTGGGAAAATAGTTGTAGATGGACGGGGCAGCGATATGCAACTCGCGGGCCACCGCGCGCAGGCTCAGGGTGGCAGCGCCTGATTCGGCAATCTGTTTCCAGGCGATGTCTTTGATGGCATTCTGCAAATCGGGTTGGCGTTCATCGTTGCGTGGACGTGGGGACATGACACTCCTTAAAAATAACTAACGCTGTAAGATTATCTACAATCTTACAGCGTTAGTTATTAATTGTCAAGAGAAGAAATTACAACTGCCCCTGGCTGCTCTTACTGGCGTGGTCGTTTTTTCTCAGCCGAGGCTTTTGCGTGCCAGGACAATCTCTTGCCCCCAGAGCAGCGCCACCAGCGACCCGCGGATCGGCTGGTAAACTCTCCGAATCTCTGTAAAGCCAGCCATTTTCACATAGGGGCCCATTAACACCGGGCAACAGGGTTCGAACTTCCACTTCTCATAAACGGATTCAAACCAGGTTCTGCGTTCATCTGGCTTGCTCATATTGAGCAGAACCAGTTGTCCGTCGGGTTTAAGCACCCGCGCCATCTCCTTCAAGATCGGCGTGAAACCCTCAATGGGGATGAGATCGAACATATAGCCGTTGTAAAGCAGATCAAAGGTTGCGTCCGGATAGGGCAATTCCCGAGCATTTCCCTGCTTAAATTCAACTTGCTGACCCAATTCCAGCTTGTCAATCTTGGTTTGTGCCTGGGCTAACATTGAATTTGATAGATCCAGCCCATCAACCTTACCGGTTGGGCCAACTGCCTGGGCTAGCCCAACAGTTCCACGACCAGTACCACAGGCGACATCCAAAACACGCTGGCCTGGTTGAACCTTTGCCAGTCTGAGCGCTTCTGCATGAGGCCCGATCTCAAACCCGGAACCGGCATCGTAATTGGAGGCGCGCCAGGCATAATAATTTTTAACTTTATCTTCTGTGAATGTTGCTTCAACCAGACTGTGTTTCATCGTTTTTCCTTGAACATTCAAATCGTTTTGTGTTTTGGATTACAGCGTTGCGCTGATAATCTCGGAGGGAAACCCAAACTGGCTGAGCATTGCCCGTTTTATATTTTTGAAACCTGCCGTTTGCAAATGATTAAGTAGCAGCACGCCCCGGCAGCCGCCCAACCAGCGTGGATTCAAGTGGTAGACCCCTTCCCAGATTTTCTGATAGAGCTTTTCGGCGCGGGTCATATTTACCAGCACCAGCCGCCCGCCGGGTTTCAAGACCCGTTTGAACTCCGACAGCACCACCGGAAAATCCTTTTCGGGGAGCAGGTCAAACATGTAGCTGTTCATCAGCAAATCGAAGTGCTGGGCGGGGAATTCCAGGGCATAGGCATCCCCGATTGTCAGTTTATAGCCAGTGGTGCCCGACCTGGAGGCTTTGAGGAGAGCCTTCTCCAGCATGGCGGGCGTCAGATCGATACCTATGTTCTCTCCATCCGGGTTGGCTTTCAGGATTTCGAGAAAGGTGAGGCCGGTGCCGACAGCCACTTCCAGGATCGCCTCACCATTTTTGATTTTTGCAAACGCCAGCGCCCTTTGCCGGGCTTTGGTTTCGGTCAGGCTGCCCCAAACATCGTAGATAAGAGCTGTCTGTGTATAGACCTCAACGACCTCAGGTTTATTGAGTTTTGAAGCGGAAATGGTCATGATTTCTCCTGTATATTTCGGTATATCCCGATATGTTATTTAAAAAAAATATAACGTCTGGATTAATCGCAGCAACTGCGCAGCAGTTGGTTGAGCTTTTCGAGTGTGTTGATGACTTTCACCTGATCAGGACGATAATACATTTCTTTGCCTTCTTTTCTGGAGATTAGCACCCCGGCCTGCTTCAAGATCGACAGGTGTTCCGAGGTTGCCGGTTGACCCAGCCCGACAGCTTCTGCGATCTGGTTGACGGCGCGTTCCTGCCCATCCAGAAAAAGCAAAACAATATTCAGCCGCGATTCACTCGCCAGCGATTTGAGAAAATTGAGCAGGTCAGCAGGAACGGTTACGGTATTCATAATATATCGGCAATCTCCGATATATTATACCTTAAACAGTTAAACTGTGACAGGCTTTCTACTCATCAAAATCATGGAGGTGATGATGACCACATCCTGCACAAAATGGAGCGCCCACGCCAGGAAAAGCCCGTGGGTTTCCAGCAGAGACAGCGCCAGCAGCCAGCCGAGGAAGCCAGCCATCAGTGCGCCGACCACTCCACTGGGCATTCCAAAATAATGGGGGCCGCCGAATACAATCCCAGAGATCAGAATGATGATGGAGACCGAAAAGATTCCATATAACGGCGAAACGATCCCGAGCCTGAAGATCGCTTCTTCGGAAAAAGCATTTGTCATCGAAAAGGGGATGGCCCACAGCAGGCTGAATACAAAGTAGCGATAGTCCACGCCGGCTTTTTTCAACTGGAAGAACATGAAGATGGCTGTGCCAAGTGTGATAAAAAGACCGATACTTGTGGCAATCTCCAGCCAGGTTTCATTGCCCGTGACCCCCAGCCACGCGATCTTGCTGATTTGCGCGTTGACATTTCCCAGGCGGAAGAAATGCGCGAAGTTTTCAGGGTTGAGCAGATAGACCAGGAGCAGAACAATCGCTGCCAAAACCAACTGCAGGGACTGGAATTTGATTTGCGTGTTGACAACAGGATTTGAATGAAACACGGTTTTGATCCTGGCAGTCAAAGGTCGCAGCGCGAAAATGCCTGCGACGGCCAGGCTAATGATCAGGGCGGTAAGAAGCGGGATCATGTTCACTCCATTTATGGTTTACCAGATTTGTAATTTTGCCAGCATCAAGAAGGGGATGACCAGGACTGCCGCGTTTAGAGCCATCCCAAAAGTATTGGAATGGCTCCGGTGGCGCAAACCTTCAGCGCAGCGGGGAATGATGCGCCGTCTGCCAGAAATCAGGTTGTCGACTTGACAGACCGAAAATAGAAAATCACCAGCCACAACCATAGACGAACACCCCGCCGGCTTCCAGCCAAAAGATATTCACACCAATGCCTGGGTCAAGCGCATGGAAATCTGTTGCCAGGTTATTGAAGCTTAAACCAATCTTGATAGCGCTTACTCTGGCAGAACCATGGGGGGAAGGTTACGAATCCGCGCGATGGTTTTCTTCAACCAGGCGACCTCATTGGCGTAATACTCATTGCCATAGTCGAGCGTCAACTGCCATAACGCGCCCAGACGCTCAATGCCGACCTGTTTGGCATTTTCCTCAATATACGTCTGTGCGGCAGATAAGGACTGCGCCTGATATACCTCAATGGCCTGGATACGTTTTTCAAATAAGAATATCACTTCATCGTTTGTATGTCCGTGGGCGAAAAAGACCTGGATCAGCCATGCCTGGCGCTGTATCTCCAGCGGCAGCGGCGTGGACACCCAACGATGCAGTTCAGCGCTGCCAGCCTCGGTAATCTGATACTGCTTGCGGTTGGGCTTGCCTTCGCCCTGAATGATTTGCGACTCGACAAACCCATCTTTTTCCAGATTCTCCAAAGCTTTATAAATATGGCTCTGGGTGGCTGACCAAAAATGCGCCACCGACTGATTGAAAAGTTTCTTCAGGTCATAGCCCGTCATGGGTTGGTATTCAAGAAAACCGAGAATGGCATGTGTGAGCGGCATGGGCTTCCTACTTCTTAATGATGGCGTTCATTTCGTCAATGTACGGCTTGAACGCATCAAGTTTGGGTGTGGGCACACCGAGTTGTTTGCCAGTATTGACCACATCAGCATAAATCTTTTGCAATTCAGCGGGAGCATACGCGCCGTGTCCGCTCGAGATTTTCACCGCGACTTCAGCACCGATGAATATTTTTGTCATGAAAGTCGAGAACCACACCGGCCCCAGAAACATTTGCAGGTCCTGAATTTGAGTCACATCCACACCGCGCGCCTTGAGAATTTCCAGGCATTCCTTGCCCGCTTCCAGGGCTTCACTGATGGCCTGGCTATTTTTCGCAAAGGGAAGAAAACCGCGCGCTTTCGCTCCGCCAGAAATCCACGGCACCGTCGAAGCCAGGTGGGCCCAGTACCATTGTTCCATATTGGCTTGAATAGCCGCTTTGATCCCGGCCGATTCAAACATGCTGACAACTTTATCAAGATTCGCTTTCGCTATTTGTTTCACATCCGCGGATTCAGGCTTCCCGCAGGTGGAATCTCCCAGGACAACATTGTCTGTAATTGCGCCATCCAGCACGCCATTTTCAATCGCGCCGCCCGCGCGCGGCATGCCCAGCACATAGCGCGACCTGGGCAGGTATTCATTGATGAAGTCCAGGCTGTCCCAACTGTTGTTAAAGAACAGCACCAGCGCATCGCCCATGTTCTGCGCAATCAGCGGCAGGATTTCCCTGGTCTGATAATGCTTGACCGATTCGATGATGAGATCATAGCCATCCTCTGGCTTGAAAGCGGTGACCACCTTCGGCGCGAATATTTCCCGCACATATATCTTCTTTTTAAAGCGCTCGCTGATAATGTCGAGTTGAATTCCGTTGGCCCAATCTTTTTCCTTGCCAGAACGGACATACATGCTCACGTCATTGCCCGCGCCGGTCAACGCCCAGGCATATAGCGTGTTGATTACACCCGCACCGAAAAATAGAATTTTCACAATAAATACTCCTTTGCAAGTATATAACTATATAGTTATATTACCAAACAGGCTTATACCTGTCAAGGGGTATTCAGGCTCAGTTTTCGGTTTTTCCGATTCGATTTCGGTAAATCAGCAGCCCGGCCGCGCCCAGCAAAACCGAAGTCAGGAGGCCTTCACTCGTGGGGGTCAAAATCATCCCCAGCGGTGGGTTAATTTTGATGAAGCCGTTGATCACCAGCGGCATGCTCAACCCGTTGATCAAATTGTGCAGGACAAATGCCGGCCAGGTGGATTTGCTCGCCAATTGCAATTCGCCAAACAGGATCGCGGTTGGGATCAAACTGAATAGCCCAAGCGCCAGGAACACCGGCAGGCTGGTGGTCATGAAGCTGTTCAGCGTCGCTTTATCCATGTAATAAATATAATATGAAAGGTGCCAGGACCACCACAGGATGCCAACGATCAGGTGGTTCAAAAATCGGGGCACTTTGGCAGCCTGCAGACGCGGAGTCAGGTAGCTGCGCCAGGCGAACTCCTCGAAAATGTTTTTCAGCAGCGAGCCCACCAGCATCAGCCCCGCGGCTGAGAGATACGCGCCGAAGCCTTGCGCGGCAAATCCAGCGACGCTGACTGCGCCGGTGACGATAGCCAGGCCAAACGCCAGCAGCGCCGCCAGCGGATAGACCAGGATCGCCACCAGGTACCAGATCCAACCGCCAGCGCGGAGATTGAGCCCAAATCCGGCATCCTTCCAGCCGTCGCCTCCAAAAGCGCGCAGCAAAATCCCTGCCAGCGCCGGGGAAACCAGCCAGACCAGTGCTCCCAGGCTTTGCATGGGCGGCGCAGTATTTCCGGTGACGTTATTGAGCCAGATTCCCAACCAGCCCCCGCCAACCGTAAAAAGCCCCATGATGAAAAGATTGCGAATAGTTTTGTTCATAGTTCATCCTATCTTGAGTGAATAGTTTTGGGTTTCGATGCGCTCGATGGCTGTCCGCAGCCAGGCGGCTTCGGATTGGTTGTTGAGGTAACCCGCCTCGAGCGTGAGAAAACTCAGGAAAATGGCGCGAGGATCGTTGATCTTGCTGGGGGAATTTTGACTGGCCTGGTAGACCGCCTCGTAAACCGCCAGCCTTTCCTGCGTGATCCTGAGCCTGTGCCGCAATAGCCCGAGCAGCTCCGTATCTGAAAGTTTGCCGCCGAAATAGACCTGGATCAGAAACGGCTCGCGGCCCTCCTGTTCAGGCAGGGGTGTGCTGAGCCATTGGTGCAGCGCCGCCCTGCCCACATCCGTAATGGTATAGATTTTCATATCGAGACGCTCTTCGCGTTCGATAACTTCCTTTTGTACCAGACCATCTTCGGTCAGTTCGGCCAGGGTACGATAGATCTGACTCTGGTTGGCCGGCCAAAAATGCTGCACCGAGCGGTCGAAGGCTTTCTTAAGATCGTAGCCGGAGAACGGGGCAAAAGAGAGAAATCCGAGAATGGCATGTTTTAGGGACATCTTATTTCCTTTGTACTATAGTACTTGTATTATAGCGTAAGTAGAATAAAAAGTCAAAACTTTTCGGAGAAAATGGATTCGGAATGGGTGAACATGAATTTTTCTGTTCCGCCCATGCCCTCAAAACTGACACCATAAAAACGAGCCCCACCATTTTAAGAAATAGTATTCCCAAGGAATGGGCATACACAAACCCTGGTTCACCGCAAAGTCACCTCGTGCTGGAACCGGGACTATCGCAAGGGGCGCAAAGAAAAGTCCGTCGTAGGGGCGGAGCGGCGCTCCGCCCCTACGACCACATGGAATGAGGTGCGGTTTCAACCGCGCCGGGGATTGCCGCGCGGCGGAGCGCTGCTCGCAGCAAAAACGGGCCTGGTTGCAGTTCACAAATTCGCTGAAAGCATGTATGATACAGGTAGGTGATCGGCACGAGTGCTGCTGGTGAATTTTTCTCGCAAAACAACCTTATTCGTTCTCAAATGATACGGTGGTCAGGAAAAATGCTCTTCCCTGGCGAAGGCTGTATTTTGGCGAGTATTGAGTTCTTTTTATTAGTAAGTCATTATGAATAGGCGGACGGATTCCCAGCGTTGGGAATTACCCGCCCAATTATCAGGATCGCAACCATGAGTGATACGAAAATTCGAATGATCGGTTTCTTTTGCGGCTTATTGTTGGGCCTGCTTTATTCCTATATTTCTCAGTTTATCAATATCTGGATGCTGCCCGGAATCCCACATTTTGATTTGCCGGTCGGACGGGTGGCCATGCTGGTGTGTACCATGTTGGAAATGGGTATCGTCGGGATCATGGTGACGTTGAACAAAGAATCGTTGGTGGGGATCGTAGGCGGTGCGCTGTTCATGGTCTTTACCGGATCCTATATTAACTACCTCAATTCCGGCTCAACCAAGGCAGTTGAAACATTGCTCGTTTTCATATTTACCTTTCTGCCACGCATCGTTCTCTTCATCCCATCAGCATTGTTTCTTCGCTGGGTATCGAGCCAAATTGAACAGGCTGTCACAGAAGCGGCCGGCTCCATTGGGCGCATCACACGGGTAGTGGCTGCCATTGTGCTGGTAAGCGTAGTTGGAGGCAGCTTTTCCATGTTCTCAGCGGAAGCGCGTCTGGCCTTGCAGGATGCCAATCAACTGACGCTGGATGGAATTTCTTCAGTCGCACAACAAACCCGGCTGCCCGCCGCCCTCACCCCGGTTGAAGGGTTTTCCACCCATGGCTACGGCGCTTACACACTGGATTGGAGTGACAAGGTGGATAGTCTCAATGTAATCAGACCAGAGTCAGATAGCAGTGTAATCGAATCCCTCATCATCATCCGCTTTGACAACGGCTATAAATTCGGGTGTGTCTACACCCCGCCCAGCCGAAGCCCCAAATGTATCAATATCACACTGGTGCAATAAAACCGGCACCCATTGGCAATCATCATTCTAGAAACTACACTCCTACCCCCAGGCATCATTGCCTATTTCAGTTTGTTTGCCCACGGATAAAACTGTCCGGGAGTAAATTTTGGCGCGGCGGGGAGAGCGCAGTGCAGACCCCCTCCGGCCTTCAGCCACCTCCCCCCATTTTCAAAAACCGAAAATAGGGGAGGCAGGGTGGGGGTCGCTCTTAACACGCTCGAAGTTCGGCCCCCCTCCGGCCTGTGCGCGTCTCAGGAGCAGGCAGCTTGGTTGACAATTTCTCTCAGGCGCGCCTGTATTGCTGGCGGCAGGGGTTGGGATTGGTGCTCGTCCAGCAGTTTCTGTACCCGTTCGGAAGCGCGCTCCACCAGGGTCTGTTTGCCTTTTTTCTCCCAGTCGGGATACATGCCACGCTCGAAGATGCCGGGGTACCAGGTTTCCTTATAATGCTGGCGGGTGTGTTTCGAGTTGAGGTACATGCCGCCCGCACCCATGCGTTCGATTTCATCCAACGCCAGGGTGGCATCCGAGACCTCGACCTCGCGGAAATAGGCCTTGATCCAATCCACCATCTGCTCGCAGATCGCCAACTGGGAAAACGAGTACGTCAACCCGGATTCCAGGTAGCCCAGGTCGTGGATCAGATTGCCACCCATAAAGACATCCGCCAGCATGGTCAGGGCGGCCTCGGCAGCAGCTTGCTGGTCAACCAATTTTGAATCCGAGCCGCCCGCCAGCGACAAGGTCGGCAGACCGTAGCGCTGCGAGACCGAGCGGATGAAACCGCGCTCGGGGTAGGCGTACGGCGAGACCATCGTGCGCATATCGAGGGCGGCCGGGTCCATGGCGGACATGATGAAGGGCGAGCCTTCCCACTTTAACTGCGACAACACCAGCCCGAGCAGCGCCCCGGCGGTATCCAACGCCACCGCACCCGCCACCGTCATCGGACTGGTGACGCCCGCGTTCGAGCCAGGGATATACAGGGCCGGCAGTCCCTTGCCAGACAGGTACAGCAGCTTGCGCAGGCTTTCCTCGTTGTGTACCGCCCCCGAGACTACATTTATATAGCACGTCAGGATGGGTTTCATTCGCAGCGCTTCGGCGCCGCCCACGACTGCTTCAGCCATCTCGATGGCGTTCACCAAACCCTTTGACTCATATGAGACATATAAAACGGGTTTGGATGTGTTGGATAACATGGCTTCCATCTGGTACGAATCGGCCTGGGTCGGGTCAACATCCGAAGGCAGCACCATCGACATGACGAAGTCGATATTGGGGAGCGCATCGCACAGGCGGCTGCCTTCGATGACATCCTGCAAGACCGGCTTGCGGCGCTCGTTGGTGCGGTGATCGATGATCGTCAGGCAGTCGGAGCCAGGACCGAAAAAACAGCGGTTACTCTCCAGCGGCATGACCGCTTCGCCGCTGCGATTGTAGAGCGTCACCTTTTTGGGCGCACTCGCCAGGGCGCGTTCCACCATTGGGGACGGGACGCGCACCAGGTTGCCATCAATCTGCGCCCCACCCTTCTTCAGCAGATCGCGGGCCTCCTGCAAATCAACCCGCACACCGATGCGGCCCAGGATCTCCAGGCAGGCGGCGTGAATTTTTTCAAACTGTTCGTCCGAGAGACGCGTCAGGTGCGCGCCTCCGGGCAGCGTGCCAGCCAGGTTATTCCAGGTCATGATCCACTCCTATTCATTTAAGATACGCGCATCGTCACCGGCCCAGTGCAGCTTGACGTTATCGCCGCGCGAGAACTCGCGCCAGTTTTCATCCGATCCATTGGGAACACGGGCAACCACGCTCTGCCCATCACGCAGCGCAAGCACATAGCGCGTATCCGTGCCGATAAAGACAACATCGAGAACGACGGCGGAGAGGCCCTCGGCTGGCGCTTTTTCCGGCTCAATCAGCTTGACCTTTTCCGGGCGGATGGTCACGACCACCGCGGTGGGACTGCCAGGCTGCGGGGTCTCGCCAACCGCCACGTGGACAGTTTCACCTTGCAGCGATACAGCGGCGTGGTTGCCCTGGATTGCCGCGACGCTGGCATTGATGAAGTTGCTTTCCCCGATGAAATCGGCCACAAAACGGTTGGCAGGGCGTTTGTAGAGCGAAGCGGGGTCGCCCATCTGCTGGATGACGCCCTTGTCCATCACGGCGATGATATCCGACATGGTCAGCGCTTCCTCCTGGTCGTGGGTGACGTAGACGAATGTGATGCCAACCTGTTCCTGGATATGTTTAAGCTCGGTCTGCATGGCCTTGCGCAGCTTCAGGTCGAGAGCGCCGAGCGGCTCGTCCAGTAAAAGCACGGCGGGTTTGTTGACCAGCGCCCGCGCCAGGGCCACACGCTGCTGCTGCCCGCCCGATAACTGGGTGGGCATGCGGTCGCTCATCTCAGACAGCCGCACGAGGGCGAGCGCCTCGCGCGCCATGCGCTCCTGCTCATCCTTGGGAAGACGCCGGACGGCAGGGCCGAAGGCGACGTTGCGCAGGACATTCATGTGCGGGAATAAGGCATAGTTTTGAAAGACGGTGTTGACCGGGCGCTTGTTGGGCGGAATATCCGTCATGGGGCGGCCCTGGATGAAGACATCGCCGCTGGTGGGCACTTCGAACCCGGCGATCAGCCTGAGGGTGGTGGTTTTTCCGCAGCCGCTCGACCCCAGCAGGGTAAAGAATGTTCCGGTCGGGATAACCAGGTTCATGCCGCTGATGGCGGTAACTTCATCGACCTTCCCCCTGGTTTTGGAAGAATAATTCTTGGAAACATTGCGCAGTTCAACCGCGTATTCTGTCATGATTTTGCTTCCTTGGAGGGGGATGAGTTCTGCCCGGCGCGCCGCAGCCATTCGCTGATCAACATCGCCAGCATGGTGAGAGTCATGATGATGGCTGCCATGGCGATGATCATCGGCAGGCGGGTGGGAAAGCGCAGCTGCGAAAACATGTAGACGGGCAGGGTCGTGTCTGTGCCGACCAGGAAAGAAGCGATCGAGTATTCATCGAAGGAGATGGTGAAGCACAGCAGGAAGGAGGCCAGCAGTGCCGGGGAAACGATCGGGATGGTGACTTTCAGCAGGGCCTCCCAATAGGAGGCGCCCAGATCCATGGCGGCTTCTTCCAGGTTATCTGGAAACCCGACCAGCCGGGAGGAGATGATCAAAATGGCATACGGGATGCTGATGATGACGTGCGCGAACCCGGCTGCAGGAGCCGAAAGCGGGATGCCAGCCTGGTTGAGCAGGATCAGCAGCGCCACGCCCAGGATGACATACGGGATGACAAGCGGCATGGTGGAGACTGCCAGGAAGATGCCCCGACCGGGCAGGTTGAAACGCACAATCGCGATGGCGCCCATCGTGCCCAGAACGGTCGCCAGGGCGGATGACCCAAAAGCGATCAGCAGGCTGTTGCGCAGCGAGGCCAGCAGTTCGCTGTTTTGACCGAGCTGCTGATACCACTGCAGGGTAAAGCCTTTTAATGGAAAGGTGAGCGAGGTGGCATTGTTGAAGGAAAAGACAATCAGCAGCGCGATCGGCAGGTAAAGCAGGGCGCAAATAATGACAACATACACCGCGCCAATGGAGGGAAGTTTATGTTTTAGCATGTCATAACCCCAGCAGATCCGAGAGCGGGCCCAGGCGGGTGAGCAGGAACATGAAAACCAGCACGAGCACCAGCATGGAGATGCTCATGACGGAGCCCATCGGCCAGTTCAGCGCGCGCATAAACTGATCCTGGATCAGGTTGCCATACATCGAGCCCTGGGCGCCGCCCACCAACAACGGGGTGACGAATTCTCCCAGGGTGGGGATAAAGGCAAAGAAAAAACCTGCCACCACACCCGGCAGGCTGAGCGGAAAGGTTACCCGCCAAAAAGCTTCCATACGTGTACAGCCCAGGTCAGCGGCAGCTTCCAACAGGTAGCGGTCGATGCGCTCCAGCGACGAGAAGATTGGCAGCATCGCAAAGGGAATCCAGACGTAGATCAGGGTCACGACCACCGCGGCGCGCGAATAGATCAGGATCGGCGAGGGCGTTTCGATCAACCCCAACACCAGCAGGATGCTGTTTAAAAGCCCGGTGGAACCCAGGATCAATTTCCAGGCGAAGATGCGCAGCAGGTAGCTGGTCCAGGTGGGAATGATGAGCAGCATCATGAGGGTGTTCTTTTTGGGACCGGCGTGAAAGGCCAGGTAATAGGCTAATGGATAGGCCAGGATGTTGGCGATCACCGCCACCAAAAAGGAGATGCCGGCAGACTGCCAGAGCAGGCGCAGAAACGAGCGGCTGTTGACGAAGGTGATGTAGTGATCCAGGGTAAAGCTGTCCCGCGCCGCGCCTGTGGTACCTTCGCGAAAGCTGAAGATGACCATCAGTCCAACCGGCAAAATAAACAACAGGAACAGGTAGATTGACGGAAGGCCAATCAGGGTAAGAAAACGTCGGCTGTTTTTCATCCAGGGAAATCCTTCCCGTCCAGAGCACAGATTACGCAAGGTCAGGAGCAGCGACAGGCACCCAACAGACCTCCCTGCAGGCAGGGGGGTCTGTTGGGTTAAGATTAATGTGATTTACTTGGAGGTCTTGACCTCGGACCAAACATCGGTCCAGGCCTGGCGCTGGGCAGCGGTGATGAATTTGTAGAAGATGGTGCGTGAGATGATATTCTGGTCATCCAGCGCCAGCAGCTTCATGGTTTCTGGCTTCACCAGCGAGTTGGCGGCGTTGTTGACGATGCCGTAACCGTATTCGTTGGCCAGGTAAGCCTGCGCATCCGGGGCCAGGTAAGCATCAATCATGGCGACTGCCAGATCGGGGTTTTTCGATTTGGTTGGGACTGCGAAACCGCACAGGTAACCGGCGCGGCCTTCTTTGGGGTCGATATATTCAACCTTGACGCCATCTCCGAGCAGCTTGATGTAGGAGGCGTTCCAGGCATTGGCAGCCACCCACACATCGCCGGAAGCTAACTGCTGATCAAGATCGGTCTGGCTGCTCCAGATGGTCAGGACGTTGGGCATCAGATCCAGTAATTTCTGCTTGATCTGGGCATCCTGCTCGGGGGTTGTAGCCCACGGGTCGAGACCGAGCGCCAGGGCGGCGATGACATGCGCAGACTCACCCGAGTCGTACAGGGCGATGTGGCCCTTGTATTCCGGGTTCCACAGATCATTCCAGGAGGTGGGCACGGTCTTGACCAGGTCTTTGCGCACCAGGATGGACTCAAAGCCCCAATCCCACGGGATCCAGTACTGCTTGCCGTTAAATTCGCCCTGTTTGGCGAGCGACTGGTTGATATCCTTCCAATGGGAGAGCTTGGAAGTGTCTATCGGCTGGACAAGGCCTTCATCCACCATGATCTTCCAGTAGTTGCTGCATGGATGCACCAGGTCGGCGTAAAAACCGCTCTGCAGCTTGGCATAAGCTTCGGCGCTTTCGGAGAGGAAGCTGTAATCCACTTTGACATTGGGGTACTGGCTGGCAAACTGCTTCCAGAACTCCGGCAGTTCATACCCCGACCAATCCAGCAGTACCAGGTTGCCGGTCTGAGTGGAACCTGCGACTGCTGGCGCGGCTGTTGGAGCGTCGGTTGGGGCGGGCGCAGCCGTTGGAGCAGGCGCTTCGGTTGGGGCAGCGGCTGGCACCTCAGTCGCCACGGGGGCGGCGGGGGCCGCCGTTGGCGTGACGGCGGGCGCGCAAGCAGCCAACAGCAGGCTGGCAAGCACCAATAGTGACCAGATATTCATCCATGATTTCCGTGTTTTCATATGCCGTTCCTCCTTGGTTGTAACATTTTTTTAATGTTCGCTTGAACATTGGTAACCAAAAGAAAAAACTGCTGGTAAAACCGGGCAACTTAATTATGAATAAAAGAACCGTGCCCCGTGCCGTTGATCGGGATATTTATCATTTTTGGTGCTGCTTCCAGCTGGTTTCGCCTGGCCGCGCGACAGACTCAATGATACATTAATATAGTAGATTGGTATAGTCGCAATCTGTTAGCAAGTCTTATAAGGGGGTCCGGTCATTGCGAGCGGCGCTCTCCCGCGTGGCAATCTCCGGTTAATCGGCCCCCCCGCCCTTCGGGCCCACCCGGTTAAACGGAGATTGCCACAACCGGCAAAGAGAAAGAGCGCCGGTTTCGCACACCTGTCCCGATGTTCTTCGGGAATGACAGGCAAAAGGATTAGAGCAAGAGCGCTTACCTGGGTAGATGCGGTATCACAGCACCGGTTGTTTTCATGTATTCGCGATACTGGCCGCCAAAGGTATCCAGCATCATCTTTTCCTCCGCCGGCACCCGCAAGAAGTAGAACAATGCGAAGAACAGCAAGTTTAAGGGGCCAGCCAGCCAATTTTGCAATAACAAGATTTGCGCAATGGCGCCCAGTCCCATGCTGGCATACATGGGATGGCGAATATGGCGATAGATTCCATCTGTCACCAGGCTGTGATCCTGGCGAATTTCTAGCGTTGGCGACCAGTTGGATTTCAAATCCTGGTGGGAACGCGCAAAAACGAACAGGGAAAGGGCTAACACCAGCGCGCCGCACCAGCCCATCCAGACGGGCAGGCTGTAATCCGCAAACGCGAGCCAATTCGTGACCGAATAGATCAAGGGAATAAAGATCAGGGCCACATACAGCAGCCCGAGTACGAAGTTTTCAGTTCGGGAAACGCGCTGATCGGTTTTCGGGCCTGTCCGGGCAGTTTTTTGGTAGGGAGCGCGAATCACGATTTCGGCCACCAACCCGAGCCAATATAATATTTTCAATATGGTCATGATTGTTTCCTCATTTAATATAGGGTTATTCGTGGTTTTCCAAACCAGGCCTCAGACAAAGAGCAGTTGCATAAATAGACTGTTCAGCACTTGAAACACAGCCATTTTAAATGGTAAAAGGCTGCCCCTTTGGGGCAGCCCACAAGGTTTATCGTAATTGTCAACACAGGCTTTGAAATGACCAAAAAAGCCAACACCAGGGCTTGATCGTAATCAGGCTTTCCAGGGCCAGTTAACACAGGCTGCGATCTCAGGGAACAGGACAAAATCGGCCTGCCCTTTGAGGGTGAATGTGACGACTTCGTACTGTTTTAGCAGGCTGCGCGCCAAAGAAAGGGTTTGACCGCTGACGCTTACATCATCCACCAGCAAGATGCGCGCGCCATCCGGCAGAAGCGGAACATTCTCTACGAGTAACTCAGGCGCGGAACGCCGGGGCGAATTATCCGGGGCGCGATAATTTATCCACAGCAGTTGTAATGGCAGAGCCAGTTGATGGGCCAGTAAGGCGGCCGGAACAATGCCACCTTCAGCGATGCCCACCACACAATCAACGGGCGGCAGTTGAACATTCTTTAGCGCTTGCGAAATCGTCACGAAGTCGAGAGTTACCTTATCGCTCATCTGGGAGGCCAAGCAGCGCAAAATTAATCACGAATAAAATGATCAAACCGGGAATAGCGGTGATCAAGGAGGATGTAAAGTAAGCCCACGGCGTAACCGGCATAATCGGCAGGATAAACAACACTAAGGATGAGAAAACTTTCGCGACGATGAGTGCCAGAGGCGCGAACACTGGAAGGCGCGCGCCGCTTTTTCTAAATACCATCAGCGCCAGGCTAAAAACACTCAACTCAATACTCAGCATCACAGCCACATTCATTTCGGGCAACCCGGTGAGAGCATGGTTAATAAACGGCATCAACAGGCTGCAAGCCAGGCCAACAAATGGATTGAACAACCAGGCCGCCAACAGTGGCGCATAAAAAATAGGCAGCAGCTGCGACCCAAGCGGAACCGCGCTGATAGCCGGGAAAAAATGGACTAGAAAGGGGAAAAACCACATCATTCCCAGGGTCAGGACTGCGGCGGGAATTTGCATAACGAGTTTGTGGCGAAGTGAAGTTAAAGATAGCATGCTCAGTCTCCGATGGGTATGTTTTTTAATAATAATGGTTTTAGGTCGGATAAAAGCCCACCACCACAAGTTTCCCATGCACGAAGATGGGTTTGGGATGGGACGCACCCGGTAAATATAGCCGAATATCAATGCATGTATGCTTTCAAGACATCACGCACGATATAAAAACCGCGTTTTACAAGTTCTTCGCTGCCTTCGTAAGCGCGATCCTCGTGCTCGATGCTGACAACATAATCATAACGCGCTGCGCTGAGCGCAGCAAAAAATTTGGGCCAGTCCATATCACCCAGGCCGGGCAGGCGCGGAACCTGCCAGCCCATGCCTTGTGAAAGCACGCCGTTGTTATACAGACCTTCACGGTCGATATGCAAGTCTTTGGCATGAACGTGAAAAATTTTACTTGCGAACTCTTTGACAACGCGCTCGTAATCAATCATTTGCAAAATGAGATGGGATGGGTCGAGGTTCAATCCGAAGTTGTCGTCAGGAATGATTTCCCACATTTTGCGCCAGATAGCCGGAGTGGTGGCCAGGTTGTTTCCACCAGGCCACTCGTCGTACGAAAAGATCATCGGGCAATTTTCAATCGCAATTTTGATGCCATGCTCTTTGGCAAATTTGACGATCGGCGGCCATATTCTGGCATAATCTTCGAAGTTTTGCGGGACGGTTTTGTTTTTGTCCTTGCCAACAAAAGTGCCCACTATCGGGACATCCAAAAGTGCGGCTGCTTCAATGACCTTCTTTAGATGAGCGATAACAGCCTCGCGAATTTCTGCATCCGGGTGAAGCGGGTTGGGATAATAAGCCAGGGAAGAAATAGTCAGACCATATCCATCCAACATTTTGCGAATTTCAGCGGCGGCTGGCTTATCCAGCGTTGTCACATCGATGTGCGTAACCCCGGCATAACGACGGGTGGCTGCTTCTCGCGGCCAGCAAGCAATTTCAATCGCCTGGAAACCACTTTCAGCACCCCACCGGGCAGCCTGTTCCAGTGTGTTGTCGGGCAATGCAGCGGTTAAGAATCCGAGTTTCATATTAAAAGCTCCTCATTCGTGGATCGATACCCATGTGTCGGTTTGTGAACTCTTTAATACAGCTTCTTCTATTAGCAGGGAAATGTAACCATCTCTAAAAGTTGGGAAATCAGGTTCAATTGAAAAATCGTTTTTCAGGATGTAGGCGTAAACCTTCTTTTGAAGCTGTTTAAAGGTATCCGGGAACCCTTCGGCGTGCCCGCCCGGATAGGACGCGACCGCTTTGCCTTCGTTACTCATCAAGGAAGGATCCTTGATCAAGAGTTCATTCCGGCAGTTACGATGACCAATCCACAGGTCATTCGGGTGTTCCGAGTCCCAGGAGACGGCTGAGCCAGCCCCATCAATTTCATAGAACAAACGGTTCTTACGTCCGGCACTCATCTGCGAAACAGAAAGAATGCCTTTGCCGCCATTTTCAAAGCGGATTAGGATCGAAGCATAGTCTTCTGTCTCGACCTGTTTATCTTCGTATTCAATGGCAGCGCTTTGCTCCTGGTTGGAGAAAGTTTCAACCCGCGAAACTGGTTTTTTCCGGATCGGATAAAAGGTTTTTAGATCGGCGAAAACCTGATCCACCTTGAGCCCGGTGATAAACATCACCAGATCGATCCAATGAGAGCCGATATCTGCCACCGCCCGCAGCGCCCCGCCCTGATCTGAATCCAGACGCCAGTTCCAATCAGTAGGATAAAGCAGCCAGTCCTGCAGGTAAGAGCCTTGCACGATAAAAACCTTGCCAAATTCTTCTTTCTGCACCAAATGCCGGGCTTCAAAATTGACCGGGTAAAATCTCAGGTTGAAATTAATGGCATTGACCAGTCTCTTTTCTTTGGCCAGTTCAACCAGTTCTTTGGCTTCTGCAGAAGTGATGGTTAATGGCTTTTCACAGACCACGTGCTTTCCTGCCAAAAGAGCCTGTTTAGCCTGGGGAAAGTGGAGAAAATTTGGCGAGCAAATATGCACAATATCGATTGCAGGATCTTGCAGCATGGCTTCATAAGAAGCGTAAGCCACCGGAATGTTTAGCTGTTCGGCCTTTTCGCGCGCCAACTCTGGGCTGAATTCTGCGATCCCAAGCACTTCCACTCCCTGGCGACGGATACCTTCGATATGTGCGGGGCCGATAAACCCCAGCCCCACAACCCCAACCTTCAAGCTTCGATCTTTTGACATGGATGAGCCTCGATTACGAAAATAGCAGATAACAAGCCAGGGATATATTCCTGAATAGTTGACACCTGAAAACCAACCAGTATTCTTGAAACCTGTTTGTGATTCTATTAGTTATTGTTTCGTTTGCGCTGCAAGAGTACCGTAAAGATGATAATGATGCCCTTAACCAGGCCATTCAAGAAAGGTGGAATACGTGCAGCGATCAGAACGCCTTCAATCATCTGCACCATCAGCGCGCCCAGGAATGACCCGGCGATCATGCCGCGTCCACCCGTCATGGCAATGCCGCCGATTGCTACACCAGCGATGGCGTCCAACTCGAAGGCGGTGCCTGCGTTTGGCGCTGTGATCGAAGTAAGCCGAGACATAAGCAGGAAAGCCGAAACACCCGCCAATAATCCGGTGATGGTGAAGCAAGCAATCTTGATCATGTTCACGTTGATGCCCGCCAGGCGTGCCGCCTCTGCGTTCGAGCCAACCGCGTAGACATAGCGCCCAAACTTGGTGCGTGCCATTACCACTGCCACCACAATCATGATGAACAGGAAGATTAAGGCCAGGTTCGGCACACCGAGCACATTACCTGCAGCAATCATACGGAACCACGGCAAAATATCACTCTTTACGTTAAATGGTCCGCCCTGCCCAAGCTGCACAATAATCGAACGGTAAGCACTCATGGTTGCCAGGGTGACAATAAAAGGCGCGATTTTGCCGTATGCCACCAACAAACCGTTAATCGAACCGAGCACTGCCCCGAAGACCATGCAGAAAGCCAAAGCGATCCACGCATTGCCAGTGGTATTAAGCACCACCACACCCAACCCGGCCACCAATGCCACAATTGAGCCGACCGAGAGATCGATCATGCCAGCGATGATCAAGATCGCCATTCCCAGGGCGATAATGCCCTTGATCGAAGCCTGCAGCAACAGCGTGGAGAGGTTAACGTAAGAGAAATAACGCGGGTTGATGATTGTGGCAATCGTCAACAGGCCAAGGAAAGAAACAACGTACGAGTACTTGCTGACAAACGACCAGGTCTTTTCCCAGGTCAGGTTTTTAAACGGATTACTTGAAGTTTTTTCCATTGATGCCTTCCTTATTCGCGCCAGTGGCGTAATACATGACATTGACTTCCGTTAAGTGGGCCCGGTCCAGCTCGGCATTGATGTGACCTTCATACATCACCAAACAGCGATCCGCAATTTTGTAAATCTCCGGGAATTCGGCACTAAAAATGATCAGGCTTTTACCGTTGCGGGCCAGTTCGCTGATTAGCTTATAAATTTCAAACTTTGCGCCCACGTCAATGCCCTGGGTGGGGTTATCCAGAATGTAGATATCTGAATTAAGCTCCAACCAGCGTGAAACAATCACCTTTTGCTGGTTACCGCCGCTCATCGATGTAATATCATCATCCACATTACCAACGCGGATATCGGTAATCTTCTGATTGCGTTTAAATCGTTCAACCTCTTCTTTTTTATTGATAAAAAACTTATTGTGCTTGGCAATAAAAAAAGCAATTGAAAGGTTGTTTAGAATGCTCATATCCTTGATGATCGAACGTTCTTTGCGATTGCGCGGCACCATACCCACGCCCTCCCGCATCACGTCGCGAATGTTGCCCAACTTCAGGTGTTTTCCGCGCACCGTCACCGTGCCCGCGATTACTTGCCGCGCACCGAACAGCGCTTCCGAAAGCTCACCGCGTCCATCACCATGCAGCCCCGTAATTGCCAGCACCTCGCCCTTATGCAGGTCGAAGCTGATATCTTTAAAATGGCCCTTACTGGTCAGCCCGGCTACCTGCATCGCCACCGGACTGTCGCTCTTCTCTTGTACCTCTTGAGTTTCAACAATGCTGCGTCCCACCAACAGGTTGGTGGCTTTTTGTTCATTAATGTCTTTAAAATAACCCGTCTCAATAAATTTACCGTCACGTAGAACAGTGTACTTTTCGCAAATGGCGAATAATTCCGGCATCTTGTGTGAAATAAAAATAATACTTAAACCATGGCCTCTTAAGCTGCGCATGATCTCAAACAGAATTTCGATCTCTTTATTGGTCAGAGCCGTGGTTGGCTCGTCCATAATAATTAATTTTGATTCGAACAGAAGCGCGCGGGCAATTTCAACCAGCTGTTTGCGCGATGGTTCGAGGTTCGATACGATCTCAACGGGGTTTATATCAACCTTGATCCGTACAAGTACTTCCTTAGAACGGGCGATCATGGCCTTAATGTCAAGCATCCCAGCCCGATTGGTGATTTCTTGCCCGAGGAACAGGTTTTCGTAAACCATCAGGTCGTTGACCAGGTTTAACTCCTGGTGGATGAATTTGATACCCAGCGCGTTGGATTTATGAATGGTCATTTCCTCGATCAACTGCCCATCGATAAAGATTTGACCTTCGTTCGGCAGCAAGGCACCACCCAGGATATTCATCAGTGTGGATTTTCCCGCGCCGTTTTCACCTAACAGGCCGTGGATCTCGGCATTCCCAACCGTAAAGGTAACATCATCCAGGGCATTGACCGGGCCAAAGGATTTGCTGATTTGTTTCATCTCTAAAATCATGTTTGTAAACCTGCCTTTCCAGTTCGTAACGTGCGCTTATTTTACAGCGAAATGACCTGGATAAGAAGAATCCTTTTGAAGCGGATTGACCGAACGCAAGTGACACGTTCGGTCAATCCTGTTACATTGAGCGTGTTATCTTAATCCACAACCGTTCATGCAGCCTATGGAGTGGGCAGGCTGTAGCGGGTGACGTAGATTGGGTTGGTGCGGAAGGCTTCGGCATTCGAGTTGTCAATTTCGACAGTCGGGCCAAGGATCAAGCCTGAAGGAGTCAGACCGTTCAGGATGTCAACGCCGAGCTGCACGGCATCGCGAACCATGGCGGGCGAGAAGGCATACGTCACCTGGTCGATGTTGTACTTCGTCTTGAACTCGGGGAAGATGTCGATGTTTTCTTTGCGGCCACCGACGCCAGAGACCAGGCGGATATCCAACTTGGCCGGACCCTTGTAGGCTGCGATCGCATCCAAAACGCCCAGGACAACTTCGTCATCGTGGGTGAAGATAGCTTTGACGCTCTCAATATCAGCCTGTGAGCTGGTATTCAAGAAGGTTTCCATCTGGTCCAACGCCTTGGCGCGCTGCCAATCGGTGGTGAATTCTTGCATGATCTTGAATTTCGGGGAGGCAGTCGATTTGAAGCCATCCGAGCGCTGGGTCGGGACGGTGGAGAGATCGCCCTTGAATTCCAGGATGTTGATGTCTTTCCCGGCATCGATGTCGGCCTTGAAGTACTTGTTGAAGTACTCGCCAGTCATCTTGCCGATGGTGACGTTATCGCCCATGAACTCGACGGTGGGTTTGAAGTCTGTGATCAAGCGGTCGTAGATAACCAACGGGATCTTGGCGTCCATGACTTTCTGGGCAGCGGAGCGCAGTTCGTCGCCGTTCATAGGCCACAACACGATCGCATCTACTTTATCGTTGATCAGGGTGTCGATCTGGTTGTTCTGCTCTGATGTGTCAGCGGAAGTCAGGAATTTAAAAGTGAAGCCTTCCTTCTCGGCAAGCGCTTTTGCGCCGGCTTCGGCGTGCGCGATGCTTTCGCCCATAAAGCCGTGGGTGGCGCTCGGCATAACCATGCCTAAGACTTTACCCTTGGCGCTGGGGGCAGCGGCCGCAGGCGCGTCCAGGGGGGGCAGGCTGTAGCGGGTGGTATAAATTTCATTGGTGCGGAAGGCTTCGGCATTCGAGTTGTCAACTTCCACGGTCGCGCCGAGGATCTGACCAGAAGGATTCTTCCCGTTCAGGATGTCAACGCCCAGCTGTACGGCAGTGCGTACCATGGCGGGCGAGAAGGCATAGGTCACCTGATCAATGTTGTACTTGGTCTTGAATTCAGGGAAGATGTCGATATTTTCTTTGCGGGCACCGACGCCGGAGACCAGGCGGATATCCAGCTTGGCCGGGCCCTTGTAGGCTGCGATCGCATCCAAAACGCCCAGGACAACTTCGTCATCGTGGGTGAAGATGGCTTTGACGCTCTCAATATCAGCCTGTGAGCTGGTATTCAAGAAGGTTTCCATCTGGTCCAACGCCTTGGCGCGCTGCCAATCGGTGGTGAATTCTTGCATGATCTTGAATTTCGGGGAGGC
>CAIMZS010000382.1 GCA_903846015.1 uncultured Anaerolineae bacterium
GAATCACCTTTTGAAACTGGGTTGAGGACTAAATCCTTTTTGGCACAAACGATCGGACTACAACCTGCAAACCAGCATCCTCGAGTTCGTTTGCGGATTCCAATATCCTGGTTGCTGTTGCCTCATCTGTGTAGGCTTCGCCGCACTGTGGGCATATCAGTGCTGGAACATTTTTTAATACCAGGCTAAACTCACCGCGTTCCAGTGCAACTGTTGTTAAACCTGGGCGAGGATCAGATTGCTTACACATCAGGCATTTCATCGCGCCTCCCTCTAAAATCATCTGTCCAACGGGAAGGGTCAGGGCGATAACCAGTGATCACAATAATTTCATCACCAGAAATGTTATCGGCTGCAACCACGTGAAGCGGTCGCTTTCCCCGCCATGATAATACTAATCGAGCTGGGTAACTGGCATTATCATCATAATTCTCGATATCCTGTCCAGTTTCGAGGGCGTTTCGGATATCTTTGATACCAATTCCCCTCTCAAACATCCGGTCAATTGCGTGAATTCGAAACATAATTTTCATAATACTGGATTATACCGCTTGCATGATACATGAGCGTTAAGTGATGGTATATCGAACTCGAATCTATGAGCAAAAAATAAAAATGGATGTCAAACAATATTATTTAATATCAAATCATCAATTTCCTCGTTCGAATACCCCAAATCCAACGCCAATATGTCACGGGTTTGCTCCCCAAGTGTTGGAGGTGCGCTGTAGATCTGGGCTGGAGTTTTTGAAAGCTTGGCTACAGGTCCAACCAGAGTAACCGGGCTTCTTCCTGGCCTATCGACTTGTTGAAGCATTCCACGTTCCAATACTTGTGGATGGTGAAGCGCAGAAGGAATGTCATTGATTGGACCAACAGGGATGCCTTGCGCGCCTAACAAGGAAATCCATTCATCGGTTGTTCTCGTCAGCATTATTTGTTGAAGCAGCGGTATAAGTATGGATCGATTTTCTACCCGCCCCGGATTAGTTTGGAAACGCCCATCCAACCATAAATCAGTGCAGTCCATCACTTCACACAAACGCTGGTATTGTCTATCATTGCCAACACCCAGCGCCATAAAACCATTCAAAGTTTGAAACACCTCGTATGGGACAATGTTAGGGTGGGCATTCCCCAAGCGACCAGGTGGAGTTCCTGAAACAAGGTAATTTTGGCTCACATTAGCCAACCAACCTATTTGTGAATCTAATAAGGCAACATCAATATATTGACCTTTGCCAGACTTCTCACGAAAATGGAGAGCTGCAAGAATGGCATGGCTGGCAAACATTCCAGCAGTAATGTCTACTATTGCGACTCCGACTTTGTACGGTGGTCCAGAGACAGGGCCAGTGATCGACATTAAACCGCCTTCTGCCTGGATAATAAAATCGTAGCCGGCCGAAGCGCTGTATGGACCAGTCTGCCCATAGCCAGTAATACTGCAATAGATCAGCCCAGGATTATCTTCAGCAAGGTTTTCGTAACCTAATCCGTATTTTGCCATAACGCCAACTTTAAAATTTTCGACCAGTACATCAGCCTTTAAAGCAAGTTGACGGACAATTTCATATCCCCTGGGTTGTTTGATATCCACCGTTATGCTGCGTTTATTTCGATTTGCGCTCAAATAATAAGCGCTCTGATCATCCAGCCATGGAGGCCCCCACTGACGAGTATCGTCGCCTCCATCTGGATTCTCTACTTTGATAACATCCGCTCCAAAATCCGCCAGAAGCATTGTGCAATAAGGACCTGCCAATACTCTGGATAAATCAAGAACACGTAAACCCGAAAGGGCGAATTGTGGCATAGTTTCGATCAGGAGTGCCAAATATTTTCATCATAACCAGGAAGTTCACATCTCAGGTGACTATCGCTGCGATAACCAAGGGCATAACCTGCCTGCATTAACTGATGAATTTCGCTTGTTCCTTCATAGATGATTGCACCGCGCGAATTTCGCAAAAATCTTTCTACATCGTATTCGTCGCTGTATCCATAAGCGCCATGTATCTGGATCGCTTCATTAGCGGCTTCAAAGGATGCGTCAGTAGCAAACCACTTTAAAAGCGATGTTTCTTTTGTATTTCGTAAGCCTTGATTTTTCATCCAACCAACGTGCAAAAGCTGCAATCTTCCCATTTCATAATCGCGAACCATGCGAGCGATTTTCTGCTGTACCAACTGATGCTTGCCAATTTCTTTTCCAAAGGCTTTGCGCTCGTTTGCGTATTTAACACTGGCCTCTAAACTTGCGCGGATCAACCCCACAGCCCCTGCCCCAACGGTATAGCGACCATTATCCAGGCAAGACATTGCGATTTTAAAACCTTCACCTTCCTCTCCCAAACGGTTGGCGGCGGGTACCCGCACATCCTGGCAATTCACCCAGCCCGTAGACCCTGCCCTTACTCCAAGCTTCCCGTGAATATCGCCACGGGTGATACCAGGCCAATCCATTTCAACAATAAAAGCAGATAATTGGTCGTGCGGGTCTGGGCGTTCTGGATTGGTTCGGGCAACCCATAGAATGTGATGGGCCTTTGTGGCGAGGGAAATCCACATTTTTTCACCATTTAGAATGTAATCTTCTCCATCGCGTCGAGCTGTTGATGCCATATTTGCGACATCACTTCCGACACCTGGTTCGGTTAATCCAAACATGGCATATTTTTGACCTTTGGCTTGAGGTACCAGATATTTTTGTTTCTGCTCTTCTGTGCCCCATTGGAGCAATGCCAGGCTGTTAAGCCCCATGTGAACAGATAAAATTACCCGCAGAGATGTATCCATAACCTCAAGTTCTTCACATACCAATCCAAGCGTTATGTAATCAAATCCCTGACCACCGTATTTCTCAGGAATGCAAATTCCCAAAATGCCCAACTCACCCATTCGTGGCAGAATACTGGCATGCATACTCTGCGTGCGGTCTGCCTCTTTAATCACAGGTGCCACTTCTTTTCTGCAGTAATCGCGAACAACTTTCATTACTTGTAAATGTTCATCGCTCAGGGTGAAATCCATTTTTCAATCTCCTTAAATAAGTTGAAATTTCTGATCACAATTGAATACCGCAGCAGCATTCTTTTTTATTAATGCTATTTGGGTAGATAACCGAGAGAAATTGATATGTTTCGAACAGTGTCCAATAAGGACGGGATTATTTCGTTTTCGATTCGATCATAACCCATATGTTGAAGTTGGCCGGTAACATTCACCGCCGCAATGGCTCGTTGGGTCGAATCGCGAATCGGGGCTGATACTGCTCTCAATCCAACAGCAAGTTCTTCGTCTCCCAAAGAATATCCACGTTGACGAATTTTTTCAAGGTCAGCCAATAAGATTTCTCGGGAAGTTATTGTTTTTGACGTATAAGGAACCAATTCATGTTCGGAAAGTAACTTGTCAAGGTCAGGTCCGGGCAGATCCGCTAACAATACCTTCCCTAAAGATGAACAATGTGCTGGCAGATTGGAACCGATTCTCAAGATCACCCCTACAATTGACTGGTTTCGTACTCGATCAATATAAATTGTACTGAAACCATCCAATACTGCCAGGCTAATAGTTTCGCCAAGTCGTTGAGAAAGTAATTCCAGATATGGTCGGGTTACCTGGCTTATTTCCATTGAGCTTATCGCAGTAAATCCGAGTTGGAGTACTCGAATACCTGGACGGTATAAACGAGTGGTCGAATTTTGTTCCAGATAGTGCAAGGATTCCAGCGTTGCCAATATTCGAAAAACGGTGCTTTTATTTAGCTTTACCGTTTCGACAATTTGGGTAAAGGACAGCGCTGGATTTTCAGCCGTAAAAAGCGACAAAATATCCAAGCCTCGAGAAAGAGCCTCAATATTGTACTTTGTTTTTAATATATTTTGCTCTGGTTTCATTAGATAAAACTCATTACCTGTAGGTAAAACTAATTTTAGTAATTGTTTTCAAACCTGTCAAGCAAAATCGGCATATATATCAGAATGTCTAATTAGTTGTAAAACAATAGATATATTATGTATAATATATCTATTGTCAGTCAGAGGATTAGCTGCTAATGAAAACTCAGGAAACTATCGACAATACTTATCTGCTTGAACGGAAATCCCTTAAGGAAGATATTTTTGATGTTTTACATAAGTGGATCATATCTGGGAAATACCCCCCAGGAGAATGGCTGAGGCAAGAGGAGATTTCTTCCCAACTTGGCGTAAGTCAAACTCCTGTACGGGAGGCCCTCGATTTGCTGGTTTCATCTGGTCTTGCCGAACGCATACCTTATCGCGGTGTTCGCGTACTCAAACTAACAATGGAAGAAATTGTTGATTCTTATGTTATGCGATTGCTACTGGAAAGCAAGGGGGTTGCCATAACTGCGCAAGTTAGAAGCGATCTTCAATTAAAGAAATTGTACGATATGCTAGAAAAAACAGAAGAGCTTATGACTTTGAATGATATGTCAGTTCAAATGCAGCTTAACCGGGAATTTCATCATGCGCTTGTTGCAGGAGGCGGAAATTCTTTGTTAATTAAAGTTTACGATATGGTATCTCACCAATTCCCGGATTGGATGCTCTACGAGTATATGTTTCGGTTTCCTGAGCTTCTGCAGCCCAGTTTAACGAATGAATTCAAAGAACATAAGGCTATTGTTGATGCCATTTCAATTCAAGATCCTGATATGGCAGTGAAATGCGTTGTCACTCATATTAAAAACTTGGGAAATGAATTAATCAGTTTTCTAGGGATACCTGAATCTCTGTTAAAAGAAAAGGAAAATTTATTGATCTCCCATATGTAAATTGAAAATCAGGCACTATGAATAGTCAATAATCTTTGCGCCTGATCATCCCAGTTATCACAGTATTCAAATCTAAAGGAGAAATTTATGTCACCAGAACTGTTCCAAAGGATGGCCCAAAGTATTGTAGACGGAGACTCGGATTTATCTGTTGCGCTGGCAAATGAGGCCGTTGCCGCAGGTATTGATCCCATCGAAGCGATCTCCAGCGGATTTGTCGTTGGCGTAAATCAAGTTGGGGAAGCATTTTCTTGTGGGGACGCATTTCTGCCTGAGCTTGTTATGGCAGGAGAAGCGATGAAAGCTGCGGTACAGGCGCTTGAACCAGAAATGGAAAAACGCGGTAGCGAGCGTCAAATGCTTGGAAAAGTTGTCCTGGCGACTGTAGAAGGCGATATTCATGAAATCGGAAAATCATTAGTTGGGACAATGCTTTCCGCGTCCGGATTCCAGGTTTATGATTTAGGTGTTGACGTCGCAACAGCTAAAATTATTGGCAAGGTTAAAGAAGTCAATGCCAACATTGTTGCGATGAGTGCTTTATTGACAACTACCATGGTCAAGCAGCGGGAAGTTATTGAAGCTTTGGAAAAGGCTGGTATGCGTCCAGCGGTAAAGGTTATGGTAGGCGGCGCTCCAGTTACACGTGACTGGGTTCAGAAAATTGGGGCAGATGGTTACAGCGAGGATGCAATTGGGGCAGTTAATGTCGCAAAGCAATTAATGGCATCAAGTCATTAAGCATGATGTCCTTATTTATTCGCTCGTCAATCAGCGTTGGAAAAAAACAAAATACTCTTGCATCAAATTGCATGATATTGGAGCGTTAGATGTCCAAAACAATTAAATCCATCACCAATCCAAAATTAAGTCTGAATATTTTGACCCCTGCCGAATTGAACAAAATTCATTTGGCCACATTGCACATCATTGAGAACGTTGGCGTTCGGTTCCCATCGAAGCGTGCTCTGGAGATCTGGGCTGCTCATGGAGCGACGGTTGATTTTGAAAAAATGATCGTGAAGGCTCCGCCAGCCCTGATCGAGAATGCACTAAAAAAAGCACCTCCCACCTACTCGCTTGGCGCTCGTGACCCACAACAGAATTGCCCGATGGATGGGAATCATGTTTATTTGGGTACCGATGGGTGTGGTGTCGAAATAATTGATATTTACAACCATCAACGGCGTACCTCAGAACTCAAAGATGTGGCAGAAATCGCGCGAATTGCGGATGCTACCGAAGAAATAGGTTTCCATTGGGTTGCCCTTTCTGCACAAGATAAACCATCCAAAACTCGTGGTTTGCACGAGTTAAAAGCTGTGTGGGAGAATTCCAGCAAACACGTTCAAACTGAAAGTATTTACAACGAATTCGAAGCTCGCGCAGCGATGGAGATGGCCATTGCAGTTGCCGGATCTAAAGAGGAATTGCGCCGTAAGCCAGTTCTTTCATTAATGCAATGCACAGCCCCTCCCCTTGGGCATGACGGGGGCAGCCTGGACGCAGCTCTGGTTGCTGCTGAGTATGGAGTACCGACTGGTTTCATGACCATGGCTGCCAACCTGACAACTGGACCGGCGACAATGGCTGGGAATTTGGCAGTCGGAAATGCCGAAGTAATATCAGCGACTGCGCTAATTCAGCTTGCCTTCCCAGGGGCGCCGGTCTTTTATGCAGCTGCTCAAACTGCTTCGGATTTGCGTAACGGGGCTTATACAGGCGGAGGTCCAGAAGATTTCCTTTATGGAGCGGCGACAAACCTGCTTGCTGATTATTACAATATTCCGTTATCTATGGGCTCATTCGCAACTGGTGCCAAGGAACCCAACTGGCAGGCTGGGTTTGAAAATGGTTTATCTACACTGATGGCTTGCATAGTGATGTCTGACATGCTTTTAGGTGTCGGATTCTTACATGGCAGCCGAATTTGGTCTTACTCTCAAATGATGTTAGACTGCGAAATATTTTCTGTTGTTCACAAGATGATGCAGGGCATTGTTGTTGATGATGAGACCCTGGCATTAGAAACAATTAAAAATGTTGGCCCTGGTGGTAACTTCCTTACCCAAAAACACACTCGCAAACACATGCGGGATATTTTTCTCCCACAATTCATGGACAGACGCCCATATTCTGAATGGGAATCTAGAGGGGATGATGCGCGTGATTGGGCCCTTGAAAAGGCCGTTAAAATACTGGAAACGCACCAACCAGATTCACTAGACCCGGGCATTTCAGCCGAGCTTTCTAAAATTATTGCTTCAGAGGAATGATTTGCAGGAGAATAATATGCAACCCAAAATTGAATTGCTTTCGAAAGAGATAATTGGGCGAATCTTTGATGAAGCCTACCAATTAATGCTCGAGCCCGGTATTAAAGTACAATCTGATGAGGCCCGAGAATTATTGGCACAAGCTGGCGCACTGGTGAATCCAAACAGCGAAATAGTAAAAATTCCGCAAAAAATTGTTGAAAAGGCTTTAGAAACAGTACCTCATGTTTTTCACCTTTACGATAGGCAAGGCAACGCCACCGTTACATATGGTGGTGATGTAGTTCAATTCGATCCAGGTTCATCTGGCGTTCACATGCTCGATCCTGAAACCCTGGAACACAAACCTTCTTATACGAAAGACCTTGCTCGGGTAGTAAAAATTACCGAGATGCTCCCACAGTACGATGCTCAATCAACTGCGCTGGTATGCAATGAGATACCCAAGCAAATAGGTGATCTATATCGCTTGTATATAGTGCTTCTATTTTCAAAGAAGCCTATTGTAACGGGTTCTTTTTCAATTAAAACTTTAGACGCGATGATTGAAATGCTTGCAATTTTTTCTGGCGGTCGCAAGGAGCTTGCCGAAAAACCACAAGCCGTCTTTGATGTCTGTCCATCCCCTCCCCTAATTTGGAGTAATTTCGGATCGCAAAATTTGATCGAGCTGGCACGGGCTGGAATTCCTGCCGAAATGGTATCCATGCCATTGGCTGGAGGGGCCGGGCCAGTCACACTCCTCGGGTCAGTTGTCCAACATACTGCTGAAAGTCTGAGCGGGATTGCTATTCACCAACTTGCCAAACCAGGTAGTCCGATTGTTTGGGGTGGCGCACCGACTATTTTCGATATGCGAAAAGGAAGTACCCCCTTTGGTGCTGTGGAAACAGGAATGATAGATGCTTCTTATGCGCAAGTTGGTAAATCTATTGGAATGCCAACTCACGCATATCTAGGCGCAAGCGATTCTAAGCTTGTTGATGCGCAAGCTGGATTGGAAAGCGGTATGACAGCCTTAATCGGCGCATTAGCTGGAATAAATATGATTTCAGGCGCCGGCATGCTTGACTTTTTAGCCTGTCAAAGCATAGAGAAATTGGTTGTCGATGCCGAAGCGATCGGGATGGTAAAAAGGTTACTGGAAGGAATGAAAGTTCAAACAGAAACACTGGCAACCGCGATGTTTGAAGGAATTAATTTTAAGGGGGATTTCTTAAAACAAAGGATAACGCGCGATTTATTTGCAAAGGAACAATATCTTCCATCGAGTGTGATCGATCGCGCCTCTATCCGAGCCTGGCAAGCTGATGGAAGCATGGACACTTTTACTCGAGCAAAAATCCGTTCACAACAATTACTCGCTGAGTATAAAATTCCGTCTACGGAACCTGAAAAACTAAAAGAATTGCAAAACATGGTTCAAAACTATGGACGTGAAGCCGGAATCGATACTTTGCCCAGTTTAGAATAAAAATCATTGCAGGTAATGCCTGGCTTTTAGGCGCTGAAATTGCATTGACAACACCTGCACGTGCCATTATCTAAAATATATTTTTTTAGATAATGGCACGTCATGGATTTATACCAATTTGGGGGTTAGCCATTTTGAAATAATATACATCCAATATATTCGAGTATGCTGGACCTATATTAAAAATGTTGAGAATTGTGTCGGAAAGTTGTAAAATTGACAAATGCCAATTTTAAAAATACCCACATTGATGAAATCTTATGTCAATAATCAGGTTGAAGTTCATCTGAAAGGTGATACTGTTGCTGAGGTACTCATCGACCTTGTTACGGCTTACCCACAAATCAAAGTTCACATCATAGATAAAAACGGCGACTTGCGGCGATACGTCAATTTGTTTATCAACGGTGTCGATATCAAAGATATTAATGGCATAAAAACCATCCTGCAACCTGACGACAAAATCATTCTTCTTCCATCCATTTCGGGAGGATCTCAATAGTTATTGCTCTGTAATTTTGGTTAGAGATATAACAAAGTATTCACGCAAATTTTACCGAAAAAGCTTATAATAATTTATTGGTACTGAATGCCAAAGGTGGGTGCGAAGTTATCATTTTATACCGACCCGCTGGAAAAGGGCATCTGACATACGGTTAATATTTTCAAAGTGCTGGTAATTTCCCATGATGAGCAGAAAATATGAATAGACTAACCAACGGTAACATACTCCTGATTACCTCCAATCAAGATACACAGAAATTGCTTGAGGATATTTTGAATGGTACCGGGTTTATGCTGGAATTTGCAGATACAAACAATGGTGGTTTGCAAAAAGCAACTGAGTTGTTACCGCTAATAATTTTGATTGAGAGCAGCGAAGGGATAAACGGGAATGAAACCTGTCGAAGATTGCGCGCCGATCCTTTTCAGGATGGTGTTCCGATCGTTATGTTAGTAGAAAAAGATGACAGGGATAAGCGTGCAATAGGAATGAGCGCTGGTGTTGATGACTTTCTGGATAAACCACTTGATGGTCTGCAAATCTTAGCCAGATTACGAAGCCTTACTCGATTTAATCGCGCGCGTTACCTTGTAGCCGATCTCACCAGGTTTTCCTGGATGGTCGAACATGCTCATGAGGGCTACTTAATGTTGGACAAATCTGGAGCCATTCATTTTGCTAATGAACGTGCAGTCCATCTATTAAACATGCCAGAAGATTTTATTGGTTTACCATTTATTAATGTAGTAGAAAGGCAATACCTGCCCAAGCCGGAGGAAGCCTGGAATAATTGGCTTGAGGACCCGGCACCATGTTTTCTTGTTCAACCTGAAAGTCCTACGGCTCGTGCTGTTTGGGTTGTGCTGGAAGCTTTGGAACCATCGGACGGGATTGAATATCATCGCTTGGTCCGCCTACGCGATGTGACTGAACGAATGTCGATTTATCAGGATATGCGTAGATTTCATACTGTTATTGCACACAAACTACGCACACCCATGTCTATGTTAATAATGAGCATTGGCATTATCAAAAATCAATTAAATTTACTTAAGCCAGATGAAATCAAGACTATGCTTGGATCAGCAATAAAAGGCACTGACAGGCTTGCGGAAGAAGTTCGTCACATCCTGACCTATATTGACGCTCCGCTAGCATTGAATTTGGGTCAACCTATTTCATTGGATCAACTGCCAGTTATCTTAAAATCTACGTGTGATATATTATCAATTAATGATGTGAATTTTTCTCTCCCGCAAAGTCTGTACCTTACCAAAATTGCTATGACACCTGATGCGCTTGAAATGATATTTCACGAACTTCTTGACAATTCTCGTAAATTTCATCCGCTACATGCACCACAAATTGATATTTCAGTTGCCGAATTGGAACAAGGATTTATCCAAATAATAATTGCCGATAATGGCCTTACTCTTTCTGTAGAACAGCTTCAGTGGGCCTGGCTTCCATATTTCCAGGGTGAAAAAGATTTTACCGGCGAACTTCCCGGTTTGGGTCTGGGCTTTCCAATGGTGGCTACATTAGTTTGGAAAGCCGGCGGCACAATTGTATTGCGTAATCGATCAGATGGCCCGGGTGTAATTGTTAATATAAAGATTCCACTTGAAAGCACTATTCGAAAGATGGAACGGGTTGCAACTCCATTTGGTAATTAGACCTCATCTGAGTAAAGTTGAGTAAAGTAATTTTATCCACCTACTATTAGTTCTTTTATTGGAGGAGCTTTGACCAATCAGACGATCCTTTCTGTACTTGCGCATCCCGACGACGAATCTTTTGGTATGGGAGGTACTCTGGCACTCTATGCCAAAAAAGGCTGTGATGTCTTCTTAATTTGTGCCACCCGTGGTGAAGTTGGTACAGTTGACCCCGAACATATGAAGGGCTATTCATCAGTTTCGGAATTACGTGAAGGCGAATTGCGCTGTGCAGCAGCGCATCTTGGGTTAAAAAATGTTTTTTTCCTTGGCTACCGCGATTCTGGAATGCCAGGATCCCCAGATAATAGTCATCCCAATGCTCAGGTATTTCATTCTGTGGACGAAGTAGCTGCAAAGGTCGTTAAATACATACGTGAATTAAAGCCAGATATCGTTCTTACTTTTGATCCAATCGGTGGGTATCGCCACCCTGATCATATCCATATTCATAATGCTACAGTGTTAGCTTTTTCGCAGGCCAATAATCCAGTATTTCATCAAGAATCAGGTCTTCCATTTAAACCACAGAAACTCTATTTCCATACCTTTCCACGCGGTTTTTTAAAGCTTGCGGTGAATATAATGCCGTTATTTGGGCAAAACCCAAGAAAGTTTGGACGGAATGGAGATATCGACATGAAATCAATCGCAGAAGTCAATTATCCCACTCATGCAAAAATTGATATTCGGTCCGTTGCATCTATTAAGATGGCCGCCAGCGCTTGTCACGCTTCTCAGGGTGGTATTGGCATGAGACGAGGGCTGTTGGGTACGTTCATTAAATTTTTTGGGGAATACGAAGAATATATGCAGGCTTATCCAAAAGTTGAAAAAGGGTGGAAAATAAAAAGAGATTTGTTGGAATAATCAGTGAGCTCTCCATTATTTGGCTGACCTGATAAGATATGGGTGAGTGCAACTTTAGTATTGATTTTCTAAACCTTATCCCGGAAAAATTAAGCCTGGGGCAAACTCGGAAAATGAGTGGTATAGGGCTTCCATCTAACCAGTTTAGCTGCGCTTGCCCTGACTGATTAACTGCTTTGACTGCTTTCACAACCTACGCTATACTATGATTGTTCAATGCGTCACTAGGTCC
>CAIMZS010000383.1 GCA_903846015.1 uncultured Anaerolineae bacterium
CGCATTCCATCCGCAACCCCTGCTCCTTCAAATGCAGGGCCTGCTGAACACGCACAGGTCACCAGCCAATCACGATTGCCAAGAACGATCTCGCCATTTGTGCCAACATCAATGAATAAAGTGACATTGTCTGTGATGTCGATTCCACTCGAGAGCACGCCCGCGGTGATGTCTGCTCCTACGTAGCTGGCTACGCCTGGAAGACAATCTATCAACGCATCTCCACAGAAAATTAGTCCGAGCTCGCGTGCAACGGTAATGGGCGGATGGTTAACGGTTGTGATGAAAGGAGAAAGCCGGATGGACGAAGTAGGGATTCCAAGTAATAGGTGAATCATCGTACTATTGCCTGCAATAGTTGCTTTGACTACCTCCGCAGGGTGGACTTTAACTCGCTTGCAAGCTAGTTCACACAGTTTGTTGATGGTTTCAACCACCCGTTTTTGCATTTCTTCTCCACCCGAGCCTTTACCTGAATAGATAATACGCGAGATTACATCTTCACCTCGGGATATTTGACCATTGTATTCCGCAACTTGTGCAACGACTTTGCCACTTATCAAATTAACCAGCCAAAAACTGACAGTTGTGGTGCCAATATCAATGGCAGCAGCGTAGAGCGGATCGTCTTCATCGCAGAACGATGGTCGCACGTCAATCAACGTTGCCTGCTGTTCGGCCAGATTGACAATAACATTTACCCGCCATTCTCCATTTCGCATAACAGCGCTCAATTTGCGTAAGAGACCGATTGAACATGTAATATTCTCGAGCTTTTGCTGTGCCCGCAAAGCAGTTTGAAGGCGGCTCCAATCATCTGTCTGATCGTCCATGGAAGGTTCTGAGAGGCGCACATTGTAACGCCGCATGGTCTGCGACCATGTAAATTCATAACCAACAGGCACACTCACTTCGGCCGCGACCCGGTCCGTCGTAAGCTTGCGTTCGATCTTTTCCTGGGCTGGAACGAAAATTGAAACATTGCCTTCTACTACTGACTGGCATGCCAGCGCATATCCCTGATCCAGGGCATCAACAGAAAGACGTAATGTGGATCGACGGCGAACTTCACCGGATGTTACTTGCACTGCGCACCTTCCGCAACGACCCTGCCCGCCACAAGGTTGACCTACTTCAATGCCAGCACTTAACGCGGCTTCGGTGAGCATCATGCCCGTTGGAACCGTTACAGTTGCTGTTTTGCCATCCGCAGTAGTGAAGTTTACATTGTGGTTAGTCATGATATAAATTTTCTCGTGATCGCTAGAAAATGAGCGGTGATGTAATTATCTGGCTGAATTATTCGATTACATCACCGCTCCCAGATCAATTCAATTGCACTGGAAGACACTTTGAACAAAGGTTAAAGCGCTTTTTTCATGAAGCCAGGTAAATCAACTGCTTCTCGTGGTCCAACCCGGATTTCCCAGCCAGGTAATTCTTCTTCAAGCTCACCTGAAAGAACCGCGACATGTCCGGGAATAACGATTCGTTTCGTGCTGATTTTGCTTTCAACATCGAAAGCTTTTACGGCTTTGGCGATGCGCTCCGCGTCAAATTTCCCGGCAGCCCAGGCGGTCAATACGGACATCCCATCGGCATCTACGACCAGTAGTCTTGCTGGTAAACCTGATCCTTCGACCTCATTGGCTACTGAGAAATAGGTAATGCTGAAGTTCGTTGTCACCAAAACAGGAGATTCTGGCTTCGGATTGTTGATTTCGTAAAGCCCGGGTGTAACCTGGATGGGTTTTTGTGGATCTGTGTAAATATTTTCGCGCAGAACAAGAAGTGAATACAATAATTCTGGATTGAACTTGTCTAAAACAATAAACCCGGCATATTTGGCGATGGACTGTGCAGCAATCAATGATTCTCGCTGTGGCGAATCTGAGTTGCAGGGGAACGTCATGATCGGGAAGCCAAGAGAGCGGAAATTTTTGAGAGCCAAGCGACGAATCTGCGTCGCTTTTGTGAGTGATTCGCTCAAATTGTTGCCGCCTGGGATGAGGACAAGATCATCCACGCCTTTGGCTTTTATCTTGTCGGTCAGTGATGAAAGAATATCTAGTGTATCTGCTGAGACAGCCAACGCGGTTTTGTTGTTTTTTGCCAGATCAGCAAATGCTTCCCAATTGGTCGCGTCCGCCCCAACGAGCAGCGGGGTTTCTCCCGATAAAACAGTAAGACCGCTTGAGATAACAGTTGGATCCTTTGAAATAAGAATAAGCGGACGTTTGCTTACCGCGCGTACAGCTTTGATGGCATCCACAAATTTTGTCGGGTCATCAGCTTCAATTGCAAATCCATCAATGGAAAAATCTATGCCGACATATCCTACCTTGTAAGAATCAGCTTGAACTACGGACGTAGAGATATCTGATTGAGACGATTTTATGCGAATGAATAACCCACTCTTGTTATAGAAGGTTTTTTCATGTCGGTACATGCAGACCTCATTCCCCACTTTTACTTCGCGTCCGATTCCCTTTAGTGTGATAAGTCGGATGGGAGGAGCGGACGATTCGGCAAGTTGGGCCTTGGATTCTGCGCTGACATACGGGCATCCGGAGAGTTCAACTTGTTTGGCTGCAAGTTTCATCGCAAAAGCAAGACAAGTGGGAAACCCGCATTCTTTACAGTTGGTTTGCGGGAGCATTTTATAGATTTGAATACCTGAAAGTGCCATGTCGTCCTCCTATACGGTCATGAGTTCGTTGATGGCGGTGCGAACCCGTTTTAAAGACTCGGGGTGGCGCAGCACGACAATCGATGCGCCCGATTCGAGCAGGGCGGTGGCAGTGAGTGTCTCCCAGAGAATGGCACGTTCTTTCCAATCTCCCCAGGATTCTGGAACACCTACGCCAACTTTGGATTCTTTGGTTTTCCAAGTTTCGAAACCGGGAGTAACCATCATTGGTAACTGAGTCATGGCATCACCTTGAAGGGCAGCCAGGCGGAGTCGTTCCATGACAGAATAGCCATACTCCATCCCGTAACCCAATGCGCCAGTAGTTGGATCCATAATTACGCGATCCAAGGGTAGCCCCATGTCGCTAATAAGAATGTTGAGCTGTTTGGCGAGGTTTACATCCATAGCTGTTCGGGCAACGATAATGTGTCCATTAGCCATGGCGGTAGCAGCGATTGTCCGGTAGTTTTTGTCTTCGCAGATCCCTAGCAATAGCCTTTCACCTTTGCCAGCATCGGCGACCGCAACAAGAAGTTCATTATCTTTTTCGACCTGACCTGGTCCAAAAACCACCAATGGAAGGCCTGTTGCAGCGAGGACTGATTTGACTGCCTTTACGGCATCATCTGGGCTGTCTTCGAGCGAAAGCCATAATACAATCAAATCTGCTCCGCAGGATTCCGCGGCTTTGGCCCACACTGTTGGATCCTTCATGGCATCCCCCCAAGATTCTTCTAGCAGGGCTGACCAATCTTCGGGTTTGCGAGATTTTATCTCAACAGCTATAACAGGGGTATTAATGGTTGGGGCTTCAAAATGCATGAAAGGCATGGTTGTGTCCCCGCCAACGGTTATGGTACGAGTGCGAGTGCCGCCCTCCGCGGCTTTGGCGCCGATTGTGACTGAGCGGACTTTGCCCGTCCATTTATCTTTTGGTATTTCAACTGGCATGGTATCTCTCCTTGTTGAGTGGCATTTTGAAAAATTTATATGAGCACAAATTTTATTTGGTTTGTTGCATATTTTGCATAATCATGCTTTAGCTACAATTTTAGACCGGCTTTGCGACGGGCTTCATCTCGCCTTTCAATAAATGTTTCAATCGGAGATTTCCGTTCTGCAGAAAGCCCCAGATCTTTCAGCTCAGAATCGTTCTTTGCTGCCAGATGCCGAAGAATATGTCGGTATGATATATATGCGGCGGGGTATATGATTCCGGCGGAGTTGTGGGTCATGTAAGCTACTCGGCAACCTTTGTCTTTCATCATTTGGGCAGCAAGAACCAGGGTGATATCGGCGGGCAACTCGGGAACCCCTTCGCGCATGATATCTTCTGCATTTAGGTTGCTGGTGTTGTTTTTGCAATATGCCGTGACGAGTTCTTCGTATCCCACAATCCCGACACCTTCGCCTTCAGTACCAAGTACAACCATTTCCTCTATATGTTGATCAAGAATGAATCGGGCAATATCGATGATAGGCGTAATTGTCTTGCAGGTAGAAACACCCACAGACATCAGATCGCGAACTAGGATTGGGGGCATGATTTTTTTTTATCGGGCGTCATGATGAATTTGTAGCAGTTTTGTACCAGTAGCTAATGGGGATTAAGACTGGTTACATCCCAATCCCCATTAGCGAGAGGCTGTTATTTGTCTAGAACATTGGTTCCATGATCATTGCTGGGTGTTGGTGTGCTTCTAGCCAGGCTAGCAGCTCATCAACTGTGCTTGTACTGCGCTCGTCAGCGATGCGTTCGAGTAAATCAGGATCGCCTTCCCGCTCGGCAACGGCTCTGAATTCATCAGCCATCGTTTCTTTAAGGACACTTGACATCCAGACTACACGTTTGAAACCACCATCCGATGAGATAAATTTGGGGCTGATCAGGTAGAATTTGCCAACACCCATTACGCCGGGGGTTTGGAGGCCACCGCCTGCGATACCAGCCAGAGTGCTGAAGGTCATGCCAGCTGGTGTCATGCTTGTATCTTCTCGGCTGACTATCATCACTCCATTCGCTTCGGGAATTAGCATGACGATACATTCAAAACAACCACAAGCAGTCATTGGGTTTTCCATTATCGAATACATCGAGACTTCGTTAACCACGCCGTGAGAGCCCATGGATGCATATTCATTGGTGCCGCTCCAGTAGCCCTTTTGCATGTCAAGAGACTTGCCAAGTTTGATGGGTTGGTTCGGGCCAGTTGGGTTGATATTGAACGAAGCCTTGCAATCCAACCAGTTGTAAGCACCACAAAGTCCAAGACGTTGTGGGCTAACTACACAAACGTGATTTGGGGCAAAGCTTTGGCAAAGAGTGCAGGAGTAAAATTCTTCGACTTTGTCATCGGTGAGATCCGCCAGTCTCTTATTGCGGAAATCATAAGTGCCTCTGGCAGCTTCCAACCATTTCTCGAACTCAATTGGGTCTGTGTATATGGTCACCTGAACCTTATCTACTATTGCCCCAAAATCTGCATGGAAACGAGCATGAAGAATTTTGCCGATATCTGGCAATCCGAAACCTTTATCTGCCGCTGAATTAGAAATGCGCACCCAAGCAATATCGCGTTGCCCAACGTGTTGAATCCCGGAAGCCCCATTTACAAAATAATGAATTTGGCGCTCGAGAACTGGCTCGAAATCGGCTTGCATAGATCTACCAGCTACTTTGATGACAACCCCTACACTAAGGTTGCCCTGAGCTGGGACGGTGCTAAAGTCAGGACCAATGACCTCAACTTTGCCATCAACCACTTCGTCCAACGGAGCGGTATAAAGATATTCAAAGCAACGGCTATGTTTTCCGCCAAATTCTACCCGCAGGTCAACTTTGCGAACAACCTCGCCTTCGAAAGCAGATCCATACGGGACGGGTATGGGGACTTCGGTCATTTTTATCTTAACACCACGAACCTCGATGCATTTTTGGATAAGTCGTTCTGCTCGCTCGAGGTCATCAACGCCGTCAATTTTATCGAATGGCATGGAAACAACATGCTCATAGGTTGTCACACCCGTTGGGAGTATCTCTGGGATTACTGTGTCCGCGATGACTGGAAACCCGAAATTTATGGCTCCAGCTGCGGCAGCGTATTTTAGATCGTCAACTTCGCCGAGCGCCAACACGAATGCAAATACGCGCTCTTTGTTATAAAGAAGAATTTCTTGCGCCATGCCGGCTTTTAGCCCACCAAATGTAAGAGCTGACCGAGCTGCAAAGCCAAGCGGATAGATTGCGGAAATCGTATCGGTACCAAAAGGTACTGTGTAAGTATCGTAACCCAGTTCGACACCTTCTTCATTTAGCTGGTCGATAATTGAACGTCCGTTAACATTCCCGCATAAAAAGGTCAAAATGTTGCGTTTTTGCAATTCGCGAACAATTTTGACTGCTACTTGATTGGATTTTGCACAACCAACAATGGCAGCAAACCCGGGCATACGTCCATCAACCAGGGAAATGCCCCATGATCGAAGGCGGATATCATCGATGGGGCCATTAAGGTACCCCCCCTGATCGCCAAGGGCGGGATATGCAGTTCCTCCGGCTAGTCTGAAACCTGGTTTGCTTTCGGGCTGAAGGGAATAAATAAACCGGATTGCTTCGATGGCTTCAGCGGCAAAGAGTGTTGCCATACCGCTGTCCAATGTTTCACCCAGGTAGGGAGTCCAATGCCTATTCGCCGGAGAAGGGTGTAATAATGCACGGGCGTGCTTCACGACACCCCTTAGCTGGCCCAGTTTTTCAACCGGCACCCCTGTAAGTGCATAAATGGTGGGTAGATAATAAGCTGTATTAGGGAAGGAGATAGGCGTTTCGGCACCCTTTTCGGAAATTGCCTTATTAAGCATGAACTCGGCTTCTGTTACAAGAGCGTTTGCGCCACGGATGGCACGAGTTGCAATATATCTTGACATTTTTAGACTCCTTGGGCAGTCTGCCGGCCGGTAAGCATACAAATCTGTTTGCCCGATTTAAAATATTTTTGATAGCATTCAGAAAGAAGCCAAACCAACCAGATGACTAACCTATCCATAAATGGCTTCACGTCGTTGTTCAAGTGGCAGAGCTTCGAGATCGTTCATGCGGCTGTCACCAGATTTGCCAAATTTATTCGGATCCCAAGCGGGTAAGCCAAGGGCTGCACGTTTCTTGTCGATATGAGCAAGGGTGGCCCTAATCATTTCGTCCGGATCTGGCATGAATTCCAATTTGCCACCGTAAAGTTTTTCCCAACCTTCTGAAATATATTTCAGGACGTGGTCACTATCATCGACCCGGTCTGGCATACCTCCAATGGGAGATTGGCCGCCAAAAATAACATAAGCACCTGATGCTACACAATATGTGGCGATTGCCAGTGCTTTTTCTGACATCCACTCTGGCGCCAGGCCAACTGCAGGGATCTGATCGATGTCATCCCCCAATCCGCCTTCTTCCGCCATTTGGGTCAGTACAGTGAGAATTCGGGTATTATCAACGCAGGATCCCATGTGCAATACTGGAGGAATGCCTACGGTTTCGCATACTTCACGTAATCCGGCTCCGACCTGGTCGAGGCCGGCTTCACCCAGGAGCAGGCCTAATTTTGCTGAAGCAATCGCGCCACATCCAGTTTGTACAACCAAAACATCTTTCTTAAGAAGTTCTCGTACAACCTTGACGTGAAGATAATCTTGCTTTGAGCGCGGATTGTTGCAGCCGACGATGGCAGCGACGCCACGGATACGACCACTCATTATTGCGTCATTCAAAGGTCGGAAGGATGCTCTATAAGAACCTCCCAACATATAATTAATATATTCGTGAGAGAAACCGGGAATGAGGTCTTCTTTTTCATTTGGAATTTGTACTTCGCCGCGGTTCTTGTAATTGTCGATTGCTACTCTGAGAATATTTCGGGCAATTTCAAGGGCATGGTGTTCATCAAACTCCATGTGAGTTGCACCTTTGATTTTTACCTTGGGCGAGGTTGTAATAATTTTTGTGTGGAAATGACTTGCCAGATCTACCAAGGCTTGCATGATGCACTGCACATCTACCACCATGGCTTCTACCGAACCAGTCATAATCGAGAGTTCTTGATGGAGGAAATTGCCAGCTGCAGGGATGCCTTGGCGCATTAAAATTTCATTTGCTGTGCAGCAAATTCCAGATAATTGAATTCCTTGCGCTCCGGCAGCCTTTGCGTAAGCAATTATTTCAGGATCTTGCGAAGCAGCGACGATCATTTCGCTCAAGGTTGGTTCGTGTCCATGAACAACGACATTAACCATATCTTTTTTGAGCACGCCCAGATTAGCTTGTCCAAGTACCGGGGCAGGGGTTCCAAAGAGAATGTCTGAAACATCTGTCGCGATCATTGACCCACCCCAGCCATCCGACATACCGGTTTTAATGGCGTGTTGGAGAATGTGTTCGTAATCCTGATCGTCACCAATATGCGTTCGATGCAGGGCTTCCACGACTTCTCGATCAACCCCTCGTGGAATTACGCCAAGATCCCTCCAAAGTTGTTGTCTTTTTTTAGTAGCCCGGCGCGCAGGCGCTACTTCGCCGCGTTGTTGACCGAATTGGGCAATATAAAGGTCCGCCAATTCATTGGCTATTTCTTTTGGTGAGCGACCTTCAACTTTGATGTCATAATACCCAGCGACTTGACGTAGCTTGGCGACATCCTTGATGCGATAGCCATCAGTTTGATCATTCGCAACAGCTTTGAGAGTGAAGGCCATATCTCGGCCGTGATCAGAGTGTGCCGCAGAACCAGCTGCAATCGCACGAGTCAGATTGCGCGCTTGGATAGTCTCCAATGTTGCGCCGCATACGCCAACGTCGCCATTCTTTGTTAACCGGCAAGGTCCCATACCACATTGTTTGCAACACATACCTGCAGCGCCAATATTGCATGGAGCCATGTTGTCCGCGCGGCTAAAGGCAGTGCCGATTCCTAATTCATTAGCACGAATAAGCATTTGTTGGGCAGCAGGGTCAATCGTGAATTCTGTAATTTCTCTTTTCTTTGCCATCTTTAACCTCTATTCATCCATATTTTTAATGATGCCCATTCCTGGGCAGTTCCAGAGTGGACGCCCACTAAATGGGGCTTTCTGGGCGAAGCTAACTGTCTTCTTTACCGTCTCATAAGTTGCCGTGTGACGAAAAACACTGCCACCTTCTGCTGCCTCGCCGGTTTCCACCATCATCGGAATTTGGCCAAGATATCCTGATTTTTCAAGTGTTCCCAGCAAAGCCTCGTGCGATACCAGGCTTTCATCAAACTCGACCTGGACAACCTGAAAAGCACTACTGGCGTATACATCTTTTACACCTGGTAGTGCAAATAACATACGCCTGACTTCGGTGACGTGGTGGTCTCCGAAAAGGGCTGGCGTATTAAACGTGGACTTCTGCATTTAAGCCTCCTGAACAATAAATGGATGCAAAGCTTTCCGAGACAAGTGTAATAAATCTTTTTGTAGAGATGAAAATTAAACTAGATTTTAATGTTGATTTAACATCCTGTCTTGTGTCAAATGTCACAAAATTATCCATAATTCCGTTTAAAATGTGCTACTATTTATTATAATTATACTTATAACGGCTATCTATAATAGTTCCAAATGTTACTATCTATTTCTTACTAAATATGACGTTGTGCAATATATCACAAAGTTGCTTTGAAAAAATTCTTATTTTCTGTGTTTTCGCTCAATATTTTCTTTTGATCATCAATTCGGCTATGCATTCTTGAAAAAATATGAAAATTCAAAGCATAAGTTTTTTTGTAATATTTGTACTATTTTCATCTAATGCGGTAAATATGAATCTTTCAGCTTCATTAAAAGATGAGAAAAATTACTTGAGCACAAATTCTTATGCTTTGATTGATGCAATAAATTCCCTTAGGATTTCTAACGGCCTTCCAGCGTACATAATCAATCCCATTTTAATGTCAGTAGCCCAGCAGCATGCAGATTACATGGCCTCTACTGGAAAGGTAGATCATATAGGGATAAATGGTTCGAAACCATTTCAACGAGGATTGGCGGCAGGGTATCCCGTTGCTGGTGATCTTTCACAGGGAGGTTTTTATTCAGAAAACATAACCGCCGGAATTAACAAATCCGTTCAAGATGCAGTGGTGGAATGGCAAGGCGATACGCCTCATTTGAAAACCATGCTATCTCCTAATTTAAGTGAGATCGGAGCTGGAGCAACAATTATAGGTAGTTATGTTTATTTCGTAATCGATTGTGCCAGCCCGACTTTAGCCCTTCAACCACAGGTATATACCCCGGTGCCAGGAAATTTATCTGGCACCAAACAGCCATTAACGATATACACCCTTGTTCCGGTCACACCGGGAATTGATGGAAAGGTTATTCACGTTGTGAAACCCGGTGAAACACTCTGGTTAATTGCTATTACTTATGGGGTAAAGGTCGCTACGTTGCGAGGGTTGAACAATCTTTCTGAAGAACAGAATATCTTTCCTGGTGATAAATTGTTGATCAAGCAAGTACCTACTCCTGCTTTAATCGGACCAACGTTGACCGTTACAATTATTCGGGATGTGATACATCTACCCACTATCACAATAGCAAGTATCCACAACCAACCATCCGCGACACCAAAGCCTGCTGCGGATGTCCTTCCAAATTCGAATAAGGAGGTTCTCCTTGGGATTGTTATAGCTGCGATGTGCCTGGCAGTATTCTTCGTGCGAGTCAAGCAAAAAAACGAATGAGAAAATTTGACATGGACGATAAAAAACGAGCTGTCTGGGAGATATTTTGGAGTGTTTGGCTTATGATGGATAAAATTGTGATGTATGGTATGCATAGAACATGAC
This sequence comes from uncultured Anaerolineae bacterium, assembly GCA_903846015.1. GTDB lineage: Bacteria > Chloroflexota > Anaerolineae > Anaerolineales > Villigracilaceae > UBA5195. The sequence goes on from CAIMZS010000383.1 coordinate 10,558, forward strand.
GATTAGTCTTGTGTGCTTTTCGGGATGCCTGTACCCTTAATAACTATGTTTTAGATGATCAATCAGTTCTTTTGCCCCAATATTTATTTATCCTGTGAAATTTATTCGATGGTTGATCAACTTGGCGTGATTTAAAAATGGAAAAATTTAACATGACATCTTGTATTTGGAATGCGCATGGTGAAGTACTGCTTATCGTCATGCTAGGAAAGTTCCCGGTCGGTCAGGCGCAATTGATATTATGCTTGGAAGAAACCAGATTAAATGCTTGTTGGGAGAGTTAAAATTTTGCAATCTCCCTGGCTAAAACCACTTGAACCGCAGATATCACCAGGTTACGCCCGCCGGGCAGAAGAGTTGCGATGTATTATTCGAGAACTCATGCCTGAAGTTGTAGCAATCCGAACCTGTTCTGAATATAGGTCGGATGTAAGCGGCGGTAAATTCCTTTTTTCTTTTTTCTCCCAGGAAATTATTGGGGAATTTCCGGCATTGACATTTAAGTCAAAATCTGGAAATCAACTTGCTGATTTTCAGCAATTGCTCTTGCTGTATTATTTTGCATTATCTGACGGAGTGGCGCTCACTAATAAACTGGTATCCTTTGCTGATTTGCCCGGTGGACGTTTGTATGCGCAGGCGTTCCAGGGCTATTCTGGTGACGAAATCGTGAAGACATTTGGGATAAATCTAGGCGCATTTAAAAAAGCTTGCGAAGATGCAAATGGACAGCCCTTATTATTAGCGGATGCTGCTTTCGTTTTCCAAGTACTCCCGATGATTTCTGTAGCTTTTGTATATTGGCTTGGTGATGATGACTTTCCCTCTAGTTGTAAAATCTTGTTTGATGCGGCTGTCACACATTTTGTACCAATCGATGCCTGTGCTATCATTGGCAGTATGCTTGTTCACAAGATTACACAAAATTCCTAGAAATTTAATATTTTTAGTATCTTGGATAGATTCAAAAATGTCGAGGATTAACTTATGAAATTAGCAATAACTGGAAAAGGAGGAGTTGGTAAAACAACCCTTACGGCGCTTATTGCTCAAATTTACGCTGATTTGGGCAAACAGGTTCTTGCTGTCGATGGAGATCCATCCCCGTGTCTTGCAGGTGCTCTTGGATTTCCGGACGATGTTCGCGATAAATTGAGCCCGATTTCGGATATGGATGAATTGATCTTTGAACGGACTGGGGCTCGAAAGGGTCAGATCGGCGGTTTTTTTACTATTAATCCAAGAGTTGATGATATTCCTGAAAGATTCAGCGCGTTGCATCGAGGGGTACGCCTGCTTGAAATGGGGAGTGTTGAAATTGGTGGAACTGGCTGTATTTGTCCAGAAGCGGCGATATTAAAAACATTATTTACCCATCTTATGTTTCGCAAAGATGAGATTCTTATGTTAGATATGTATGCAGGGGTTGAGCACCTCGGACGAGCTACTGTTGATTTTGTGGATGCTATGATAATCGTTGTTGAGCCAACTCGACGGTCCCTGGGTACTGCTAGGCAAATCAAGAAGTTGGCAAATGATATTGGCCTCAAACGATTATATCTTGTTGGAAATAAGGTCCGAAACGATGATGAAAAAAAATTTTTAGAAGCGGAGACCCCCGATCTTCCGGTCCTGGGTTTCCTCCCCGCTGATCTTGCTGTTCAGGAAGCGGATCGGCTTGGGATTCCGGTCCATGATCATGTGCCATCATTAAGAGAATCAGCCAGGATTATGGCTGAATTTTTGATCAAGCTGGAAAGAAGCTAAGTTTTTTTGTTTATTTGGCAATTGGTGGCGGAGTCTGGTCGAGCTTGTACATTCTGATTTTGAAAGGGTTAGATTAAATGACAACTACAATAGCGCTTGCTGGGAAAGGTGGTGTTGGCAAAACCACAATTGCGGGAATGGTAATCAAATATCTTGCTCAAAATCAACCAGGGTCAATACTTGCAATTGATGCTGACCCGTCATCAAACCTTAATATGGTTCTTGGACTCGAATTGGACTTTACAGTTGGAGAAATCCGTGAAGACATGCTTCATCAGGTAAAAGATTCCCTTATCCAGGGTGGAGCGGCTATGGGTGGATTGCCAGGCGGGATTTCAAAACGTGAATATCTTGAATACCACGTGCGCTCATCGTTGGCTGAAGGATCGCGTTTTGATTTGATCGCTATGGGACGTGGCGAAGGGCAGGGTTGCTATTGCGCTGTAAATCACAATTTGAGAGAGGTAATTGACGGAATCAGTAAACATTATGCTTATGTTGTTATCGATAACGAAGCGGGGATGGAACACCTTTCACGCCGAACTACAAGGGATGTACAGCATCTCTTGATCGTTAGTGACCCATCGCAGCGCGGGTTGGTTGCTGCTCAGCGAATTGCTGATATGAGTAAAGAGCTTGATGTCAGGATTGAGAATTCTTACTTGATTATCAATAGGCTTCTTGGTGTTTTGCCAAAAGAGGCACATGATTTTGCTGAAAAACTGGCTATCCCCCTATTAGGAACTGTTTGTGCCGATGACGAACTTTCTTCTTTTGATTACAGTGGTCGTCCATTGGTGGAGCTTAGTGATGATTCACCTGTATATAAGTCTGTGGCAGAAATGTTGAAAATGATTTTGTGATTTCAGCCCATGCTTGACTCAAAATCCGTCTACATGCTTTGATATCAACTTCGATTGGTGTGGCTTTGTTTGGCTAAAATGAGAGCATCCCTTTGAAATTAGATAGACCGGGGAAAACACATGGAGCAGATGCGAGCAAAGCAGAAAAGCTAAAAATAGATGTGGACAACTGGAAAATTTACGGAATTTACGAAAAACGGGCGCCATTTTGGCCGCCCGTTTTGGTTAAGGAATTCTTTTTTTGAGATAAAATGGATCTTTGTTTTGAAAACGGAATTGAATCAGGGAGCTGAATATGAAAATTAGACCTTCTAAAGGGTTAACTTTTGATGATGTATTGCTACTTCCACGCCGGTCCTCTATTTCTTCGCGGAGACAAGTAGATACGTCCACGCGACTAACTGACCGGATTCGGATTAATATCCCAGTTGTCAGTGCAAACATGGACACAGTAACTGAAACTTCGATGGCAATCGCTATGGCGAATGCTGGAGGCATTGGGATTATCCATCGGTTTATGCCAATTGAAATACAAGTGAAGCAAATAAAACTGGTAAAACGTGCTCAAGCAGTGATGGTTGAACACCCCTACTGTATAGATGGGTATGCATCTGTCATACAAGCAAGAGAACTGATGCGAAAGTATGATGTTGGTGGACTGGTGGTTATTGAAGGGTCCGGCCAGGTAATTGGTATAGTGACAATGCGGGATGTAAATCTTGCCCCGCCAAAATTGACCCAGGTCAGTGAAGTCATGACTGGGCGCGACCGTCTTATAACTGCGAATTCAAATATTTCGTTGGAAGAAGCTCGAATATTACTTTATGAGCATCGGATTGAAAAATTGCCCGTCTTAAATTCAGACGGCACCCTCAAAGGTTTGATTACATCACAGGATGTAATCAAACCGGTACAAAACCCATTTGCTGCGCTTGACGAAAAGGGGAGATTGCTTGTTGGTGGGGCGATCGGAATTAATAAGGGAGAAATGGAACGCGCAGCTTCACTGCTGGAAGCTGGTGTTGATGTGCTTGTGCTCGATATTGCTCATGGACATGCGGATCATTGCATTTCGATGATAAGGAATCTGCGATCACAGTTTCATGAAGCTCAAATAATTGCCGGAAATGTTGCATCAAGGGAAGGAGCCCGGGAGCTGGCCGAAGCCGGTGCAAGTGCTATTAAGGTTGGCATTGGCCCAGGATCGATTTGCACAACCCGTATCGTTACCGGATTTGGTGTGCCACAATTAACTGCAATTATCGATAGCGTTGAAGGGGTAAGGGAGTCCGGCTGCAATATTCCGATAATAGCCGATGGGGGTATTCAGAAGGGTGGTGATATGGTCAAGGCGCTGGCAGCAGGGGCCGAGTCGGTCATGATAGGTAGTATGTTTGCGGGTACAGAAGAGGCGCCAGGCTTGCCAGTAATTCGTGATGGCCAAAAAGTAAAAATTGTGCGCGGGATGGCATCTTTGGCTGCAACGATGGGGCGCTGGGCGGTTGAGCATGGCCGGGACGAGAGTGCGGAAGACCAGGAAGATTGGATGAAGGTTGTCCCGGAAGGGGTAGAGGCAGTGGTACCTTATCGTGGAAACGTTGGGGAAGTTCTCCACCAACTCGTTGGAGGATTGCGTTCGGGATTGAGTTACGGTGGGGCAGAAAATATCCGAATATTACATGAAAATGCGGAATTTATCGAAATTACACCTGCGGGAATTCGTGAGAGCGGATCACATGATGTAAAACGACTGTAGCGAAAATGGTGAATTATTAATATACTAGAATAATATCATAAATATTGACATTTTTACTCTGATTTGCTATAATACTGACTGTTAAAAATAGACTTAGATGCGTTAAAGTATCTTGCAAGGAGCAAAAAATGTCCGAGTTAGTAATTAAAAATCTGCACGTCAGTATTGAAAGCAAGGAAATTCTTAAAGGATTTGATTTGACGATAAAGCAGGGCGAAGTACACGCTATTATGGGACCAAATGGAACCGGTAAATCTACATTAGCCTATACTTTAATGGGGCACCCTAGTTACAAAGTTACAGCAGGCGAGGTATGGTTTAAAGGAAAAAACCTGTTGGAAATGGAGCCAGATGAGCGTTCGAGGGCTGGTTTGTTTTTGGCGTTTCAATATCCGGTATCTATCCCTGGCGTGACTGTGGCTAATTTCCTCCGAACGGCAATTAACTCTCGAAGGCGTGTAGCTAATCCAGATGATAAAGGAATTCCTGTACCGGAATTTCGAAAAATGTTGAAAGAAAAGATGGAATTACTAAAAATGGATAATTCCTTCGCTGGACGTTATCTTAACGATGGCTTCTCGGGTGGAGAGAAGAAGCGTGCGGAGATCCTGCAAATGGCTACGCTTAAGCCAGACATTGCCATACTGGATGAAACAGATTCCGGGCTTGATATTGATGCCTTACGAATCGTATCTGAAGGGGTAAATGCTCTAAGCGGTCCGGGCTTGGGAGTGTTGGTCATAACCCATTATCAACGCCTTTTGAATTATATCAAACCTGATTATGTGCATATTATGATGGGTGGTCGTATTGTAGAAAGTGGTGGCCCCGAACTGGCTTTACACCTTGAAGAAGCTGGTTACGACTGGGTGCGGGAGAAGTACGAAGAAGCTTCTCTATAAAGAGTATGGATTAGGAATTTTCAAACACCTATTTTTATTATTATAAATCTCAGACTGAGAATTATTGGTAAAGGTTGGCTGGTGGAATTGAAAACCAGATCTTGATATGTTTTATCGATGGTGAAAAATATGAGTGAAGACTCGAAGATTCTCGAAGATATTGGTGATTACAAATACGGTTTTCATGACCGAGATGATAATTATGTGTTTAAATCTCAGCGAGGTTTGAATCGCGATGTGGTTGAAGGTATTTCGCGAATGAAAGATGAACCTCAATGGATGTTGGATTTTCGCCTAAAAGCATTAACTCATTATTTGAAAAGGCCTATGCCCAATTGGGGGCCTACTCTTGATGAATTGAATTTGGACGAAATATTTTATTATGTGAAGCCGACCGAGAAAAGTGAAAAGTCGTGGGATGATGTACCAGATGATATTAAGCGGACCTTCGATAAGTTGGGAATTCCCGAAGCTGAGCGAAAGTTTTTGGCTGGTGTTGGTGCGCAGTATGAATCGGAGATGGTTTACCATTCCATCCTTGAGCACCTTGAAAAGCAAGGTGTAATATTTCTTTCAATCGAGGATGGTTTACGCCAACATCCGGATCTTTTTAAAGAACATTTTGGAACGGTCATTCCCATCGAAGATAATAAATTTGCTGCCTTAAACAGTGCGGTTTGGTCTGGTGGCTCTTTTGTGTATGTTCCCAAGGGAGTTAAAGTAGATCTCCCTTTGCAGGCTTACTTTAGATTAAATACAGCCAACGTCGGCCAATTTGAAAGGTCATTGATCATTGTGGACGAAGGCGCCCAGGTTCATTATGTGGAAGGTTGTACTGCCCCTCAGTACACAACTAATTCATTTCACAGTGGTGTAATCGAGATTATAGTTAAAAAAGGCGCGCGTTCACGATATTCTACTATTCAGAACTGGTCTACCAATGTTTTTAATCTTGTAACCCAGCGCGCCAAGGTTTTTGAAAATGCAACTCATGAGTGGGTGGATGCGAACCTGGGTTCAAAGTTAACCATGAAATACCCATCGTGTTACTTGATGGAACCCGGTGCGCACGGTGAAATGTTATCAATGGCCTTTGCCGGTCCGGGGCAAGTGCAGGATGCTGGCACGAAGATGGTGCATTTTGCTGCTGGTACCACTAGCAAAGTAATTTCGAAGTCTATTTCGAAAGGCGGCGGAAGAGCATCTTTCCGAGGTTTGCTAAAAGTTTACAATGGTGCCAAAGGAGCGAAATCGAGTGTGGTTTGTGATGCTCTTTTATTAGACCCCAAGTCTCGTTCTGATACTTATCCAACGATAGAGATTGATGAAAATGATGTGACAATCGGTCACGAAGCGTCGGTTTCTAAAGTCGGAGAGGAACAGCTCTTTTATTTGATGAGCCGCGGGTTGAGTGAGGAAGAAGCTACGACGATGGTAGTTTCTGGTTTTATTGAGCCATTGGTGAAAGAATTACCTATGGAATATGCTGTTGAGATGAATCGTTTGATACAACTACAAATGGAAGGATCGATCGGGTAACATGGAAGAAAATTCAAAGATTGTTATTACAGCACGCACCCGCCGACCTGAAGCAGGATTAAGGCAGTTTTCTTTTAACGAGATGCAAATCCCAGATGGCGCATTGGTTGAATATCGTAGGCGCGCCTGGCTGGCTTTTCAGCGAATGAGTTTGCCAGTCACCACAGATGAAGCATGGAGGCGAACGGATTTGCGGACCTTTCCGGCAGATGTATTTCGCTTGCCCACCGAAACTTCATTTGAGAACAGTCCTGAAGTACCTGCTCATTTGCTTAAGCCATTGATTGCCGATCAGCACGGTGGGCAAATTATCCTATCCCCAGGTTATTCCAGAATTGATCTGGATGAAAAAATCTCCGGACAGGGGGTGATATTTACTGACTTAAAAACTGCTGAAATCAAATACCCAGAGCTTCTTGAGAAAATGATCGGCAAGACGGTTAATCCGGAAGAAGGTAAATTTGCATCGCTGGCCGCTGCTTTTGCGCGTAATGGCGTGGTATTGTATGTGCCTAAGGGAGTCTCGGTAGAAGCTCCTTTGCATAGCGTTTTGTGGGGCGCAGGGATAGATTTGGCTCACATTTCTCACATCCTTGTTCTTGTGGACGAAGGGGCTTCTTTGACTTATGTTCACGAGTCCGCATCGCCTGCCACTGATAATTTCAATTCGATGCACGCTGGGTTGGTGGAAATTCAAGTAATGAAAGGCGCACGCCTCAGATTTGTTGAATTACAATCTTGGGGGAAGAATGTATGGAATTTTTCCCATGAACGAATTCGCGTTGAACGAGATGGAAATCTTGACTGGATATTTGGAGCCGTTGGGTCTCGCCTCACTAAAAATTTTTCTGAACTTGATTTAGTTGGCCCGGGAGCGGTGGGGCAAATGTCAGGTTTTTATTTTACTGATGGGAATCAACATCTCGATCATGATACTCAGCAGAACCATCTTGCCCCCAATACAAAGAGTGACTTGTTGTTTAAGGGTGCTTTGAAAGGTAACAGTCGCTCTGTGTGGCAGGGAATGATATACGTTGCCCCGAGCGCACAAAAATCTGATGGCTATCAAGCCAACCGAAACCTGGTCTTGAGCGAAAGAGCACGTGCCGATTCGATTCCTGGACTTGAAATATTGGCAGACGATGTGCGTTGTACGCATGGGGCTACGGTTGGTAAGCTGGAACAAGATCCGCTGTTTTACCTAAAATCGCGGGGTGTCTCGCAAGGGGATGCGGAGAGGTTGTTGGTGGAGGGATTTTTTGACCCGATTATGCAGCGTATCCCTTTTGAAGGAGTCCGAGAACGTTTTCAGCAGGCAATTTTCGAAAAAATGAGTTCTTAAAATGATCTCATTTGGGTATAAATTGAACTCCTTTTTAATAATCTAAAAGGAAACCGGTATCTTCACCGGATATTCATCTATAATAGAGGCAAAAATGAAAATTACCCGTCCACCAAGTGCTGCTCCAGGAGTAATTAAACGAAATGTTAGGGGAGGTTCTATGGCATACGCTTTTATGCGATCACCAACCGCGACCTACGCCTTTGAAGTAGGGGATTCCGTTGAAGCATTTTGTGACCACGAAAAAAATAGCGAGCGGGTTCGTGGATGGTTGAAGGGTGTTGTTGTGCAAATTGACAACAATAAAATGGTGGCCGTTCAGTTCCGGTCAAATGTTTTTTTGACAGATGGGTGGATGGTTCCTGACCGAATTCTTTGGTATCCAACTAATTCTGACCAAATTCGCCCAGCAGGCACGGGAAAGAAGACACCTGTTATCAAGAAAGATGTTCCAGATTATTAGGTAACCAATTATTTCATGACATTCGATATTGAAAAGATCAGGCAGGATTTTCCTATTCTGGAGCGTGTATTGCGCCCTGGAGTTAAGTTAGTTTACCTGGATTCAACCGCAACAGCCCAAAAGCCAATGTCTGTTATCACTGCGATGAATGATTTCTATAGATTTTCTAATGGAAATATTCATCGCGGTGTCCATTTTCTGGCAGAAGAGTCTACTTTACTCTATGAACGGGCAAGGGAAACGATAACAAAGTTTATCAATGCTCCAACGCATCGACAATTGATTTATACCAGGAACACTACTGAGTCAATCAATCTTGTGGCTTATAGTTGGGCTAGAGCTAATTTGAAATCTGGTGATTTGGTTATCCTTACGGAAATGGAACATCATAGCAATCTTGTTCCGTGGCATATTCTTGCTGCGGAACGGGGTATTCAGCTTGAGTTTATCCCTGTGACTGACAGTGGTTTACTCGATATGGACAAGTATGCGGAACTCTTAAAACTAGATCCAAAACTGGTCTCTTTCACCCATATGTCCAACGTACTTGGCACGATTAATCCTGCTGCTGAAATAATTTCTATGGCGCATGCCCACGGGGCCATTACCGTGCTGGATGGAGCTCAATCGGTTCCACATTTTAAGGTTGATGTACAAGCGCTTGATGTAGATTTCATGGGTTTTTCTGCTCATAAGATGGTTGGCCCAACGGGTATCGGTATTTTATATGGAAAAACATCCTTATTGGAGGCTATGCCTCCTTTTTTGGGTGGTGGTGACATGATTAAGGAAGTAAAACTACGTTCATTCCGCCCGAATGACCTGCCTTATAAATTTGAAGCTGGTACGCCTGCAATTGCTGAAGCAATTGGTTTTGGAGCGGCGGTTGAATATTTAAGTGCTATTGGCATGGATGCAATAGCTGCCCACGAGCAAGAGATAACTGTATATGCATTGGAGCGATTGGAAGAAATTCCTGGGTTACGTTTATTTGGTCCGTCTGCTGATAAAAAGGGTGGGGTCGCTGCATTTACTTTGAATGGTATTCATCCGCACGACGTGGCCCAGATACTTGATAGTGTTGGGGTAGCTGTAAGAGCAGGACACCACTGTGCTCAACCTCTCCATGAAAAGTTCAACATTATGGCCACTTCGCGGGCCAGTTTTTACCTGTACACTTCTACACAGGATGTGGATACACTGGTAAAAGGTCTTTATAAAGTGATTGATTACTTTAAATAAAGCACTATTCTTGGATATTATTCTGGACTTAGATTAAATAATGGATATTTGGATGTAGGAAGTGAAATTATGGATGACCTTTATCGCGAAATCATCATCGAACACTACAAAAACCCATCTTATCGAGGACGCCTTGATCCTCACGATATTGCTTTTGCTGATAATAATCCTTTGTGTGGGGATCACATCGAAATTAATTTGCGCGTAGATGAACAAGGTGTCGTAAAAGATGCGCGATTTGATGGGCATGGGTGCGCCATTTCACAAGCTTCAGCAGATCTTTTAATGGAATCTGTCATTGGTAAAACGTTGAATGATTTGAAATTACTCACGAAACAAGACATTTTGGATTTACTGGGTATCGAGCTTGGACCAGTTCGGCTCAAGTGCGCATTGCTTTCACTAAAAGTGCTTAAAGCAGGTGTTTATGGTCTTGGGTCTGCGAGTGATGATCTCGTGGAATGAAATCTCGAAATGGATACGATCCAAATCAATTAATCCAGTGCGGTTGCCCTATAATATATCTGATATAAATTTGGTTAATTTCAGTAAATGGGGTTATTACGATGATTGGACTTTTGACAAAGTCAAAGATTGCGAAAAAGATGGAACTGCATGACAATTGGGAGTTATGGACAACCAACTGCAG
>CAIMZS010000384.1 GCA_903846015.1 uncultured Anaerolineae bacterium
CATCCTCTGGCGAAAATTCCACATCAGGGCACTTTGACCTGGCATAAGACACCATTTCAGTTACCCTATCGATTACTTGCTCGCGATCCATATTGAGTTTGTATTTCATGTGGATCTCAGATGTGGCCAAAAACAAATGGATGCGTGGAAATTTGGCATTACTGACAGCTTCCCACGCCTTGTCGATATCCCCTTTTATCGCTCGTGCCAATCCTGCAATCGTTGGGATTCTAGCATTTGGGTTGCTTTTGTTTGGATTGCCGACTTCTATTGCAATGCGCCGCACAGCCTCCAGATCGTCTGGAGATGCCGCTGGGAAACCCGCCTCGATAATATCAACACCAAGGCGCGCAAGCGACCGAGCAACTTCCAATTTTTCCACTGATGTCATCGTTGCGCCTGGTGATTGTTCACCATCACGCAGAGTAGTATCGAAAATCTTTACATAGTTGTTGGTCATAATTACTCCATAAACTGTGGGTATCTGGAAATCATACACCACAGTATTCTAGGTGCCAACCAATCTTAAAAAGGTTGCCCTAACAAAATTGCTGAATGCTTTACCCAAATCGTTGTAAATCCTGGAAAAAATTTACTCGCCTTTTTGCCAATTTTCTGGCCTTAGTGAACGCACTGCAGCGCCAGCCTGCCACATTTCAGATTCGCGAATAGCCTTCAATTCAACTTCCAACTTTTCGCGGTAATCTGGCCGACCATTCGCTTCCAAAGTAATCCGAGCCTCATTACCACTAAGAACTGAAGCGTATAAATCATCAAAAACAGGAGCAACGGCATCACGGAAACGTGGATGCCAATCTAGTGCGCCTCTTTGGGCGGTTGTTGAACAATTGGCATACATAAAATCCATACCATTTTCCGCTACGAGTCGGATCAAACTTTGAGTTAATTCTTCTACTGTTTCATTGAAAGCTTCACTTGGGCTATGCCCGTTCTTACGCAACACATTATATTGCGCTTCCATCACCCCAGAAAGCGCACCAATCAGTACACCACGCTCTCCAGTTAGGTCACTATAAACTTCATTCTTGAAGGTCGTTGGGAATAAATAACCTGCTCCAATCGCTATCCCTAACGCAATGGTACGCTCTGTGGCATGCCCGGTAAAATCTTGGTGAACTGCAAAGCTGGCATTAATGCCACTGCCAGCCAAAAAATTGCGTCGAACACTGGTACCAGAACCTTTAGGAGCAACAAGGGCTACATCTACATGAGGAGGTGGAATAACACCCGTATCATCCTTAAATGTCACTGAAAAACCATGTGAAAAGTAAAGCATATCTCCTTCATTCAGGCATTCAACTATCTTTGGCCACTGGGAACGCTGACCTGCATCCGAAAGCAGGTACTGGATAACTGTTCCACGCTCAGCAGCTTCTTCAACTGTAAAAAGCGTTACTCCTGGAATCCATCCATCCGCAATCGCCCGGTTCCAATTTGAAGTTCCCTGCCGCTGTCCAACAATAACATTAATACCATTGTCCCGCATGTTCATTGCTTGAGCCGGCCCTTGCACACCATAACCAAGCACAGCTACAACTTCATTCTTTAATACATCACGGGCTTTATCCAATCCGAACTCTTCGCGAGTGACAACCTCTTCTACCGTGCCGCCAAAATTGATTTTTGCCATAGAATAATTTCTCCTTTTAATGGGTTAAATGATATTCCTGAATTTATCTTAATAATAATCAGGCTAATATTTTATAAAGCGTGCACTACTTCGGAAACAAACTCAGCATTGATCAATGACTCACTACCGCGTTCCATTGCTACGGCCCCAGTTCGCACCATTTCGATAATTCCAAGCGGTTTTAAAACTTCTACAAAACCATCGATCTTCCCACCATCGCCAGTAATTTCAATTATTAACGAACTGCTGGTCACATCAATAACCCGAGCGCGAAACACTTCAACCATCTGGAATATCTCAGCGCGCTTTTCAGATACCGTGCTTACCTTAATAAGCGCCAGGTCGCGGGATACCATATGTTTTTCGCTAAGATCCTCGATCTGAATAACATTTACTAATTTGTACAAATACGACGTCAAGCGTTCAATATGATGATTATCCCCTTCGACAGTCACTGTCATTCGAGAGAGACCCTCTGTATCCGTGTGACCAACTGTCAGCGACTCAATATTGAATGCGCGGCGGCGGAAAAGAGAAGCAACACGATTTAAAACGCCAGGTTTGTCTTCAACCAAAATTACTAGAGTATGCAACATTATTTTTTTCCTTTTCGACTTCCTTCTGGTAGGAAGAACGGTGTGATGTCTTGTGACGAATTATTGGTCCTGAGGGGTTTCCACCAAAACGCTCGGACGACGAATCATCGCGTTCAAATCTGCGCCAGCTGGCACCATTGGATAAACCGCATCTTCCTGTTCAACACGGAAATCTATCACAACTGTGCCTTCGGTTGCTTGAGCCTCCCGAATAGCAGCTTCAACCTGAGATCGTTCCGTCACCCTGATACCCTTGAGACCATGTGCCTCAGCTAATTTTACAAAATCAGGACTCTTCATTGGGGTCGCGGCATAATTTTTATCATAGAAAAATTCCTGCCACTGCCTCACCATTCCCAAAAAGCCATTATTGATTATCGCTATATTTACCTTGATACCTTCTTGCGCTGCAGTAGAAAGTTCTCCTGCAGTCATTTGGAAACCACCATCTCCAACTATAGTCCATACTTCGCTCTCAGGACTGGCAAATTTGGCTCCAATTGCAGACGGCAAACCAAATCCCATCGTACCCAGACCGCCAGAGGTAACCCAACGGTGGGGCTTTTCTACGCGATAGTATTGGGCTGACCACATCTGATGCTGCCCAACATCTGTGGTGATAACCGTGTCACTGTTTGAAAAGCGCCAAAGATCATTGATTACATGCGCAGCATAGAGATGACCATTATCAGGCAGGTTTTGAATATCACGCACAGCCACATTACCCTTCATCTCAGCAATATGATTAATCCATTCCGCGCGATTACCAGGTTCAACGAGAGGATTCACCACGCGAAGGATCTCTTTTAGATCACCAATCAATCCAAGATCTACTTTAACATTTTTGTTAATTTCAGAAGGATCGATTTCAACATGGATTTTTTTTGCATTAGGCGCGTAAGTTTTTAAGTTTCCCGTGACACGATCATCAAAACGCATACCAAATGCCAACAGCAAATCAGCCTCTTGAATTGCATTATTCACCCACGACTCCCCGTGCATACCCATCATTCCAAGGTTAAGATGGTGGCTGGAAGGCATTGCACCAATTCCTAAAAGTGTCACGGCCACTGGCACATTAGACTTTTCAGCGAATATCCGCAATTCTTCCATTGAGTTGCTCATTAATACTCCATGGCCAGCCAGTACTAACGGCCTTTTTGCCGAATTAATCATATCTGCGGCTTTTTGAATACTAACATGCGCGGGACTCATATCAGGGCGATAACCCTTTAAACGGATGGGGCTGTCATCATACACCCAATTTTCAATCGAAGCTTGCTGAGCATCTTTTGAAATATCCACCAATACTGGACCGGGGCGACCTGAACGGGCAATGTAAAATGCCTCCCGCAGGATGGGCATAATATCATTTACATCGGTTACCAGGTAATTGTGCTTAGTAATCGGCAGGGTAATTCCGGTCACATCAGTTTCCTGAAAAGCATCGTAACCAATCAGTTTTGATGAAACCTGGGCTGTAATAAAAACCATCGGAATAGAATCCATATGCGCCGTGGCAATCCCGGTTACAAGATTGGTTGCCCCAGGGCCTGAAGTTCCCATTGCAACACCAACTTTACCACTCACACGCGCATAACCATCTGCCATATGTGCGCCACCTTGTTCATGGCGTGGCAAAACATGGTGAATGCTAGGGTAACCTCGCATTGCATCGTAAATTGGCAGATTTGCGCCTCCTGGATAACCAAATATCACATCCACACCTTGATGGACGAGACATTCCCATACTATTTGAGCACCTGTACGATTCATAATGTGTATTCTCCTAAAGATGAAAATGACTAGAGATTTTTCAGGATTCCAAAACCGCGCCGCTATCGGCGGAAGTAACAAAATGTGAATATCGCTTAAGCCACTTGCTTGTAACCTTTGGCAAAAAAGGTGGTAATGCTGCCAATCTGGCTTGAATTTGATCATCACTCATTTGAACATTTAAAGTTCTGGCTTCAAGATCAATTTCGACTATGTCACCATTTACGAGTGCGGCTATCGGACCTCTCGAAGCAGCTTCAGGAGAAACATGCCCAATGCACGCGCCTCGTGTGCCTCCACTGAAACGGCCATCTGTAATAAGCGCTACTTTGTCACCCAAGCCCTGCCCCATGATAGCACTGGTTGGAGAAAGCATCTCTTGCATACCAGGACCGCCCTTAGGGCCTTCATAGCGCACAACCACAACATCCCCAGCCTTGACTTTCCCGCTTAGAATCCCAGCCATTGATTCATCCTGAGATTCAAATATCACGGCAGGTCCTGAAAATAACATCATCTGAGGGCTTACTCCCCCAACTTTCACAACCGCTCCTTTTGGAGCCAAATTTCCAAACAGGATTGCCAGACCACCGCGCCTTGAATGGGCGTTGCCATAACGGCGAATCACGTCATCATCCATAATCTCCGCACCGCTAATTGATTCACCCAGGGTCATTCCGCTGACCGTTATTCGGTCAAAGTGCAACATGCCAGTTGTACGTTGAATTTCGTTTAATATGGCAGGAATGCCTCCAGCGCGATGGACATCTTCCATGTGCCATTTACCTGCAGGCGAAACTTTACAAATATGAGGAACTTTTTCGGCGACTGCATTAATACGAGAAAGCGGATAATCAACTCCGGCCTCATTTGCCAGTGCAAGTGTATGTAACACCGTATTAGTTGACCCCCCCATCGCCATATCTAATGCAAAGGCATCGTCGATAGCCTCTGCGGTAACAATGTCGCGTGGTTTAATATCGCGTTCTAATAGAGTCATTATTTGGCCGGCAGCCTTTTTCGCTAACGCTTCTCGCTCAGCAGTTTTAGCAAGTGCCGAGCCGTTGTATGGCAACGCCATCCCAATTACTTCCATCAAACAATTCATCGAATTTGCGGTAAACATCCCAGAACAAGACCCACAAGATGGACAGGCAAAGCGTTCCAGTGTACTCAATCGATTCTCATCTATTTTTCCTGCGGAAAATGCGCCTACCCCCTCAAATACTGAGATTAAGTCAATTGTTTCGCCATCCGGAGTCTTCCCCGCAGCCATAGGCCCACCAGAAATAAAGATGGTTGGGATATTCACCCGCATTGCCGCCATTAGCATACCAGGAACAATTTTGTCGCAATTTGGGATACATACCATTGCGTCAAAGCGATGAGCATCGATCATTGTTTCGACGCAGTCAGCAATCAACTCACGTGATGGCAGTGAATACTTCATGCCAGCATGCCCCATGGCAATACCGTCATCAACACCTATAGTGTTGAATTCAAACGGGACACCACCAGCGGCCCGAACTGCATCCTTAACTTGCTTACCAAAATCTTGCAAATGAACATGCCCAGGAATAATATCAACATATGAGTTAACTATAGCAATAAACGGCTTCCCGAAATCTTCTTCCTTTACCCCGGTTGCCCGTAGTAAAGCGCGATGGGGGGCCTTTTCGTAACCTTTTTTTACAGTATCTGATCGCATAATTCTCCTATTATTGCTTCTGAGCTTATGTTATCAACAAATCTATTTTGACACAAGCAGGTACAAAAAGAGCCGCCCTGTGGTTGGGCGGCTCTCATGTTTTTCGAGTAGGTGTATTACTTCGTTCTCACCAGTGCCATCCCAACCACAACTTGATCCTTAATAATAAGGACCGCAAGAATGACTACAATGACGAGATCAAAAAGATATGTGTTCATGGTTTATCCAATATTTCGCTGGATTATATGCGCTTTCGGAAATTAGTCAAGGGTAAATTGTCGAATTCGGTAATATTTTACATAACCAAAACGCGTGAGTAGGAACCCAACACCCGAAGCATGATTGCATATTCATCCAAATGGCTTAAAGCTCGCTTAACAGTTTCATCTTCCTGGTCACCTGCAAAATCTACATAGAAAAGGTAATTCCACGGAGTACCAGCAAGTGGACGAGATTCAATTTTAGTTAAATCAATATCCCTTAGTGCAAAAACGCTTAGCGCCTTAAATAGCGCACCAGGTTGATTCTTTAAGGTAAATACGATTGATGTTTTTGCCCCCAATCTTGGTCCGACCGGTTTAGAAGCAATAGCTAAAAACCGAGTGAAATTTTCGGAATTATCTTCAATTCCCTCCTGTAATATTTGCATCCCATATAGTTCTGCCGCTCGAAACGAAGCAATTGCTGCGGTAGTGCGCTCGGCTGAAGCTTTTAGCATTTTGACGCTCCCTGCTGTATCATAAACAGGTTCCGCTTTTACACCAAGATCCTTCAAATACCCCGAACACTGGCTTAATGCCTGAGGGTGACTTATCACTTTACGGATTTCGCTTTTTACGACACCAGGTAATGCTATGAGGCAATGTCGAACGCGCAAATAATATTCCCCAACAATGAAAAGATTATTTTTTAAGAGCAAATCATAATTCTGATGAATGCTTCCAGCTAGAGAATTCTCAATTGGAATAAGACCAGATTCACACACCCCGGCTGTTACCGCTGCAAAAACATCATCGAACGATTCACAAGGCAAAGTTTCTACTGGCCCAAAATATCCAAATGCTGCCTGCTCACTATAAGCGCCTGGTTCACCCTGAAAAGCTACTGCCACAAAATCCTCCTCAATGGGTTTCTGCCCATTCAATAATTTTTCTAAACCCGGCTTCGACCTCATCATCCGATGCCGCCGTGGTCATGCGCACAAAACCCTCACCATGTTGACCAAACGCAGCCCCAGGAACTAATCCAACCTTAGCATCATTCAAAATTCGTTCGCAAATCTCTATTGAAGACATCTTTAATGCTCTCATATCGAGAAAAAAATAAAACGCTCCCATAGGAGGGGTTATTGCAACTTTACTAGATTGGTATTCAGTAGATACTTGCAGTATTCGGTCCCGTCTTCTCAAATAATTTTCACGCATCAAAGCGGCATATTGTTGAATTTCTGGATCACCCAGGGCAAAAGCAGCCGCTTTTTGAATAAAAGGAGCAACACAAGTAATAGAATTCTGCCCCGCTTTGAGTGCATTTTCAATCACTGAAACTGTGGCAGCCAAATATCCAACACGCCAGCCAGTCATTGCGTAGGTCTTTGACAAACTGTGGATAAGAATCGTCCTGTCTTTCGCACCAAAAAATTTTGAAGCGCAGATTGGATGATGTTCATAATACAAGTTTTCATAAACTTCATCAGAGACTACCCATAAATGATTGGCAGATGCGAAATCCTGTAACATTTTCAAATAATCATAAGAAGGGTAAACCCCTGTAGGGTTTGACGGGTAATTAATAACCATTACACGGGTATTAGGTGTTAACGCTCGCTCCCATGCATCAATGGACGGCAGAAATCCATTTTCGGGCAATGAAGGAACCCGAATCGCATTTGCTCGCAACATTATTGCCATATTGACATGGGTTGCATACGATGGATCAGGTATCAGTACATCGTCTCCAGGGTTTATGAGAGACTGCATTGCTATGTAATAGGCATGAATTCCCCCATGGGTCATCAATATTTCTGACTCAGGATCATAAGTAACACCATTATCCCGATCTAGTTTTGCTGCCACAGCTTGCCGAACATCCAGAAACCCACGACTGGGACCGTAGTGCGTCCAACCCCCTCGCAATGCCTTCATTGCTACATTCTGGATTCCTGGATGGGTAGGGAAATCAGGGTCACCAGTTTGCAGCCCAATAATTTTTTCCCCCTGAGCCTTAAGCGAATTTACACGATCCGCCATTGCTACAGTAGGGGACTGCCGAATAAGATCAAGCTGGTGATTTAGATTAATCATGACAACTCCACATTAGATTTGCGCTATTATACAACTGGACGCGTATAATAACATCTCGTACCAAATTATACAGGTTCCATAAAATCCTTCCAAGAGTGAGTAAACAATTCAAAATGTATATATGTGTTCTTTCAAGCCAGTCAGACCCGGATGACCCGCCTTACGATCCGTCTTCCTACTTTACCGACCATCAATGGGAACATTTTATCCCACATCCGATAAACTACAAAACCGAGATCAATCAATTAATAAAAAAGCGTTTCGATGCCTTCGTAAATCTATGCGATGGCACACCTGACGATGAGTTATCTGGAATTGGCCTGGTTAATTACTTGGAAGAAGTAGGAGTTGCTTTTACTGGTGCAGGCAGCTCATTCTTTGACCCAACACGTACCGAAATGAAACTTGCTGCCATTAATGCTGGAGTTCCTATCCCAGGAAGTCAGATTGTTCACCAAATACAGGATCTAGACGCTTTTGACTCTGAACTCCAATTTCCAATATTGGTCAAACCTCCCCATGGATACGCATCAATAGGTCTTACGCGTGATTCTCGGGTAGATAACTTCAAAGCAATGAAAATTCAAGTTGAGATTACAATTTCAAAGTTTGGCAAAGCACTCATTGAAGAATTCATAGAGGGCCGCGAATTCACAACACTGATTGCTGAAAATCCAAATGATTGTAATAACCCAGTTACATTTCAACCAGTTGAATTTAAATTTCCTCCAGGTGAAAACTTCAAACATTTCGATTTGAAATGGAAAGAATATGAAAATATGTCTGTTCACCCAGTCTGCGAAAGAAGTATTGAACAACAACTTCGCGAATTAACCAAACGCCAATTTATAACCATGGCTGGCAATGGTTATGCCCGCTGCGATTTCCGAATGACTGAAGATGAAAAACTTTTTTTACTGGAAATAAACCCAAATTGCGGAATTTTTTACTCTCCGAATGAACCAGGATCCGCAGATTTCATTCTTAATAACGACATATTAGGTCACAAAGGCTTTCTGAATTTGATCCTGGATGGCGCTTTAAAGAAAGCACGAAATAATAAAACCGATCGGACAGGGATCAAAATTGGTGACGAATTTTAATATCCAGAAATCTGGATTCACTGGATTTGATTTATTATCGCTGAAACACGACTTGGGAATCGAAACTAAATTTTCATTTTATAGTTTAGTGTAAAATGAAGTAGGTAGATTGCAAGGTTGCTGTTATCCACTAACGTAACGGTTGTGCAATCAGAAGCCGAATCGTGAAAAACGGCAAAAAATAGCAAGAAAAAGATCGAACCTTACCAACTGAATCAGGATGACGTAAGCTAAAGCCACCTTAGAAAACAGGAATGGCAATGGCAAAC
>CAIMZS010000385.1 GCA_903846015.1 uncultured Anaerolineae bacterium
GACCTGGTTGAATATGGATGGGGTTCCCATGATGGGTAGATACTCCTTGCCCGTCGGCACTTAAGCCGCTCAGGTTCTGTTTGTATTTATGGGAAAGCTTTTTTTATCGTTGAGCCATTCGCTCCCCTCGGTTCTAGCCTGGGCCTATGTGGCCACCGCCTCCGATTTTTACTAATAACATTTATGTTATCAGTAGGCCGGGGGACGCTTTAACGTCCATCTCGGTCCGGGAACGTACAACGGGGATTTAGTATCGCTGGCAGTGGCTCCCGCAAGCCCGTTCCAGGCTGCCAACGGACATTTTCCACATGACCCCGCCGTGAACGAGGCGCGTGCTGATCATGGGTGGTTTATTTTGTTTTTCTGCACGTGGTGAGCAGTTAAAACAAAATACGCCGGACTACTCAACCATCTCTACAACGAGATGGGTCGAACGTTGCCAACGTGAAGAATAAAGAGCCAACGTTTGAGAGTACTAGCCGACGTAAGAAACAGGGTTGTGCTTGGCGATTTGCTAATCAAATCGCAGCACTTACCAAAATTAGATTTTTATCTTATCACGGTACCCAAAAAGATGTGGTCGCACAATCGACCAAACAAAAAAGAAAGGCGCTGGTTTCAAGCCAGCGCCTCAACAGCCATTTCCAGGTCGCGCTCATCCGGCGTGATATAGAGCCGGGTGGTATTCAGGTTGGAATGGCCAAGCAACGCGGCCACCTTCTCCAGCCCAGCCCCACTGTTTACCAAATTCTTGGCGAACGTATGTCGGCAAATATGGGGAGTAAGCTCCTCCAGCCCGGCATCCTGAGCATAGCGCTGCAAAATGCGTTGCACTGCCCGTCCGCTCAAGCCTTCGTTCTCCCCCTCCACCGCCACCCAGATGACATCGCACTTACAGTCTGGACGCACAGCCAGCCAATCCTGGATGGCTGTGCGCGCCTCGGCATTAAGCGGCACCGTGCGCTGTTTGCCACCCTTCCCATTTTGCACCAGGAGGCTGCCTTTACGCTCGGAGAGCTGCATATCCCCTGGACGCATGGCGATCAGTTCGCTCAAGCGTAAACCAGTATTGAGCAGGAAAAGCGTCAGCGAGGCATCCCTGCGGCGAGTCACCCAACGTTTTGGAAAGCGCAGTTTGGAGAGCTGCAAGTCACGTTCGATGGCGCGCTGCAGAGCATACTGCTCGTTTTTGTCCAGCCATTTTGGAGCGCTGGGCACCTGCTTGACTGACTTGACGGTAATGGTCGGGTCGCTGTGTATCCTGCCAGCCTCCTGAGCCCATTTGGCGTAAGCCGAAAGCGCAGCCAGGTGACGATTGACAGTACTGGCCTTGCGGCGCTCGACGAGCAGCAAATGCTGCTTGTAAGCCTTGACGTCGGTGGGCGTCAAACGTTCGGGCGTGAGTTCTTCGCCGTTGGTTTGCTGGAACCAGCGCGAGAAATGTCCCAGATCCATAAGATAGCCGCGTTTGGTAAGTATCGAAAAGTCGCGCTGTTCGAGATGAGCCTGAAAGCTCTGCTCAATATCCATATTATTGCTACCATCCTTTTTTGGGAACCAGAAAAGCGGTCTGGCTTTCTGGTTCCCATTTATTTGAGAAAATCTTCGAGAGCGGCCAGCAATTCATCATCTGAACTGTCATCAACCAGCGGACCAGGTCCCATCCCGCCGTTCCGCAAAGCCGCCTTGACCGCGGAAGCGCGCTTACGAGGCGGCAGATTACCCAGGTAGGCAATCATGTCATCGTCCTCACCCACCCGCAAGCGCAGGTGAATGTGACACTCCACGGCCGACAATAGGGAAACCGGGCGTCCGCGCTTCATCTATTTACCCTTGCGCATCTGCTGAAGCAGGGTCAAGCGGTACAACCCACGCGCGATGGCCTGCACCGGTTCATCCGGCATATACGCCCGTCCGTTAAAGCGGTGCGGCAGGCTATCTTTGAGCAAAATTGCTCCGCCGCCCATGATCAACACCGCCGCAAAGCGCTTCCAGGCTGTGCCCCATTGTTTTTCAATCACACCGGTCACTTCGCGCTCCCAGATCGGCAAGGCTTCGCGGGTGTCCAACTGTTCGGTGCGCAGCTGCATGTCCATTTCGCCCAGAGAGTACAGGCGCTGGCCGTTAACAAGTTCCAGCAGACGACGCACCCCGGATGCTGCGCCAGAAGTGAAGCGCTGGACGATCTCGCGGTTGCGCACCACCATCAATTCCACCGTCCCAAAGCCAATGGTGATGATACCGACTTCGCTGTTGAAAGCACCCTTGCGCTCGGAGATGAAATTGCCTTCACCATCCAGCAGGTAATCGAACAACCCAC
>CAIMZS010000386.1 GCA_903846015.1 uncultured Anaerolineae bacterium
GGCAATGACGGGCAACCGGCATGGAACAAGGGCGCAAGGTCTGGCAATGACGGGCAACCGGCATGGAACAAGGGCGCAAGGTCTGGCAATGACGGGCAACCGGCATGGAACAAGGGCGCAAGGTCTGGCAATGACGGGCAACGAAGCGGAAAAACCCTTGTTCACCCAATCCAAATCCATTTTCTCCGAAATTCTGCGCCATACTCCCCCGCAATTCCGTTGTGTTCTTCTGAGGCGCTTGGCAGTATAATTAACATATTATGACAATTATTTCCGGTAGTCACATCTTGCTGGGTGTCACCGGCTCCATCGCTGCTTACAAGGCAGCCGATCTAGCCTCCAGGCTCACTCAGCAGGGTGCGATGGTGGATGTGCTTCTTACAACTGGAGCAGAAAAATTCGTTACGCCGCTTACCTTTCAATCTGTCAGTGGGCGAAAAGCCTATTGCGATGTTGATTTATGGGGCGGTGAAGCGCATATTTTGCATGTTGGGTTGGGGCACAAGGCCGATTTACTGGTGATCGCGCCCTGTACCGCGAACACCCTGGCTAAATTGGCCCATGGTCAGGCTGATAACCTGCTCACCATCACTGCTCTGGCCATGAACGGCCTTATCCTGGTCGCCCCGGCCATGGATGCGGGTATGTATGAACACCCCGCCACCTGCGATAACGTGCGAATTTTAAGGGAACGCGGCATTCTTTTCGCTGGGCCTGGCGAAGGTCGTATGGCATCGGGTCTCACTGGCAAGGGGCGTCTGCTTGAGCCGCAAGAAATCGTGGGTCACATTCGTCTGGCGCTCGGGCGCACTGGAGCACTGGCTGGGAAGCATTTAGTCGTCACCGCCGGAGGGTCGCAGGAACCAATTGATCCGGTACGTTTCATTAGCAATCGTTCCTCTGGAAAACAAGGCTATGCGTTGGCCCAGGCAGCCCTGGATGCTGGTGCCAGGGTTACGCTTGTTACCCATCCCACAGCCCTGCAAGCACCTGTCGGCGCCCGTTTGGTTCATGTCGGTAATGCCCAGGCCATGTTGGATGCGGTGCTGGATGCCTGCCAGCAAGCCGATGCGTTGGTAATGGCTGCCGCAGTCGCGGACTTCTGCGTCAAGCACGTTTCACCTCAAAAATTAAAGAAACGCGATGGTATTCCAGCTCTTGAGTTGACCGCGGCACCCGATGTTTTGGGATCGGTTGCACAATCTCGAGGAAGTCTGAAAAATCTAAAAGTTGTGGTAGGATTCGCCGCAGAAAGCCGTGATTTGGTGGAGAATGCTGCAGCAAAATTAGCTTCGAAAAAACTCAATTTCATAGCCGCAAATGACATATCTGCCAGCGATGCAGGCTTTGCAGTGGATACCAATCGTATCACTTTGATATATGCCGATGGGCGGGTTGTGCCATTGCCTTTTATGGGCAAGGATGAAGTGGCTCAGATCATTATTGAGCGTGTCGCCGCGCTCCTGGAGTAATATGCGTGTTTTAGTAATTTCCGATATTCATGCAAACCTGACTGCTCTGGAAGCGGTGCTTGCCGATGCTGGTCCGGTGGATGAGACCTGGTGTCTGGGTGATGTGGTCGGTTACGGCCCCGATCCCAACGAAGTGGTGGAGCGTCTGCGCGATTTGCCCGGGCTGACTTGCATCCTGGGAAATCATGATGTTGCTGTGCTCGGTCAAATGGATTATGCTGTTTTTAATACCGAAGCGCGCAAATCTCTGCTCTGGCAGAAAAAAAATGTTACCCCAGCCAATCTGTCATACCTGGAGAGCTTGCCAAAGGAAGCTATCAATCGTGCCAATGTCACGCTTGTGCATGGCAGCCCGCGTGACCCGGTTTGGGAATATATCTTAAATACGCTTGTAGCGCGCTTGAATTTCCCAGCTTTTAACACTCCTTATTGCCTGGTGGGACATTCCCATATTCAATGCATGTTTCAGCTCGATCCTGTTCAGGATCGTGTCTCTCTGGAAGTGCCCCGACCGGACCAATTGCGTCAGCTTACTCCGCGCGCAATTCTAAATCCTGGCAGTGTCGGGCAGCCACGGGATCGAGATCCGCGTTCCGCTTACGCCATTTATGATTCCCAGACTTTTGTCTGGCAGGCACGCCGCGTAAAGTATGACGTGGAGTCAGTTCAGAAGCGTATTCGCGCCGCGGAATTGCCAGAAAAACATGCCTTGCGCCTGGCCGAAGGCTGGTGATAATTTATGAGGCGCAGCTTGCTGCGCTTCTTTTCTTAAATGGAACAAATTCACCCCGCCTCGCGTCATTGAGATAGAACTTAGCGCTTGTTTTCTATCAAGGAGGAACACCATGAAACGAACCCTGTTTATACTGATCATCGCTGCAATGCTCATTACCGCCTGTGCAGCATCGGCAACCCCGGCACCACCATTCGGCGATCTGGCTTCCAAGTCAGCAGGAAGCGCGCCTGAAGCCAGCTTCAATAATAATGCTCCGAGCGCAGTGGCAGAAATGCCCCAATCTTCGGCCCCATCAGCCCCCATCAGTGTCGCCTCCAACCAGGCCCAGCAGCGCATTGTGATCCAAAATGCCGATCTTAGCGTGGTTGTCAAAGATCCACAGGCTAAAATGCTGGAGATTGGCGCTCTTGCTCAACGCCTGGGAGGTTTTGTGGTGTCATCTAACATGGGTCAGACTTATGTTGGGGGCAGCACCAAGGTGTTGGAAGGTTCCATCGCCATCCGTGTGCCAGCCAAGGAACTGGATAATGCCTTAAAGGAGATCAAGACCGATGTCATCGAGGTCCCGAGCGAAAACCGTACAGGTCAGGATGTCACTGATCAGTATGTGGATTTGCAATCCCAGTTGAAGGCCAAGCAGGCTGCTGCTGACAAACTCTATGAGATCATGCAAAAGACCGAAAAGGCCGATGAAACCCTGCTTGTTTTCAATCAGTTGACACAGGTGCAAACCGAGATTGAAGTCCTGAAGGGTCAGATCAATTATTTCGATCAGGCTGCCGCTCTTTCCGCCATCAATATTCGCCTGATCGCAGAACAAACCATCAAGCCCATCGAGATTGCCGGTTGGCAGCCCCAGGGTGTTGCGCGCGATGCCATTCAGTCGCTGGTCGATTTCTTCCAGAATTTCATCAATTTCCTGATCTGGCTGGTGTTGTTCTTTATCCCGGTTGCCGCGGTTATCATTGCCCTGCTCGCCTTGCTGTGGCGCTTGCTGCGCTGGTTCTGGCGCAAGGTTTTCCCCCGCAAGACCCCGCCGCCTGCCGCTGCTCAGTAAACAGATCCAAATCTATTCCCCCGGCCCCTTACTTCAATACAGTAAGGGGCCGGGATTTTACAGGTATAATTTTACAGATGGAAAAATTAATGCGCGCCTCACAGCAATTATTTGGTATTTCACTTTTCCCCAAGCAAATGGCGCAGTTGGCTGCTTACGAACGCGAACTGCTTGAGTGGAATGAAAAGTTTAATTTGACCGCCATTCGTGATGTGGAGGGTATCCGGGTCAAACACTTTCTTGATTCGTTTTCATGCAGCCTGATCTGGAAGGAACAGCCGCCGCGCCGTTTGATCGATGTGGGAACTGGCGCAGGGTTTCCGGGCATTGCGCTCAAAATTTTATACCCCGCCATGAAGCTGACGCTGGTTGAATCGGTCGGCAAGAAGGCTAATTTTTGTGCTCATATTGTCCAAACCCTTGAATTGGAAAATGTGGAAATCATTACAGGGCGAGCTGAGGATGTGGGCCATGATCCGATTCATCGTGAAAAGTACGATTGGGCCGTGGCGCGCGCCGTGGCTGCCCTGCCAGTATTGGCCGAATACCTTCTTCCCCTGGTCAAAGTAAAGGGGGGCATCATTGCCCAAAAAGGGGAGAGTGCCCTGCCTGAGATTAACACTGCCGAAAAGGCGCTCCGGCTGCTTGGTGGGCGAATGCGCCAGATGGTCAAAGTCGAACTGCCGGGTGTAGCCGATGAACGTTACCTGGTGGTGATCGATAAAAGCGCCGCCACCCCTGCAATCTATCCCCGCAAGGCCGGCATTCCTTCTAAAAAGCCGTTGTAAAACATTCGCCCGGTTGGGCGGGTTTGATCATTCTAATCGCGAAAGTCGCCCTCAGAGCCTGTCAGGTTTACTTTTAAGATAATAGGCGATAGTCCCGGTTCCAGCATGAGACCACGACGCTGATCCTGGCATCACATCACTGGATGGGTCGGTGTAAAATAAAACAGGACGCCACAAAAGCGACCTGTTTAGTTTAGTGGTGGGCGCAAAGGGACTCGAACCCCTGACCTCCTCGGTGTAAGCGAGGGTTATGGTATGTCTATAGCACTCACACGCTATATATGGTGGTAGAAAATCTATTGCACCCCCACCTGTGGTGGTGCAATAGTCCGCTAGATACCTATTTTCCATATTGTGTTACCGGCGTTGCAGCCGATTGCAGCAGATATGAAGCAAGGAGAGCAAGTCTAGGTCCAGTTCCGAGTTGGTAAGGTGCAAATATATTCTTGAGGGCATAGGCTAGTGAGCCCACTAAATCAGGCGCAGGGCTGATGACAGAGAGAAGCCGGGCTCGAAGTATATAAAAACATTTAAAACCCACTGATTAAGAGCCGTGCCCCAAAAAAGACATACCATATATGTGGGGGTATTAAGTAATTATTGTCCCGTATACTGGGGTAC
>CAIMZS010000387.1 GCA_903846015.1 uncultured Anaerolineae bacterium
ATCAGCATGCTGGCGATGTTCGTGATCTGGATGACCTGGCAACTGGAAAAGATGGGCGGGGCCGATGCACAGGTTCTGCTGGCGCTGCTGCTTTTGCTGGGGCCAAGCATCCTGCTGCCGATCGCACTGACAGGTGGCTTGCAGGGTCTCATCACCTTGCTGTCTCGCAAGAAAACCATGCCATTTATGGTCTCCGTTTTTACCGGCACATGCGTCTTTTTCCTTATGCAGCTGCCGACATCTTAAAAAGAAGGAGGTGAAACCCATGTTTACATTTTTGCGTGACAGGCGCGCTCTGGAAACCAGTGAATTTGCTGTTCTGGCCGCGGCAATCATTGTGGTGGTCTACGGCGCTTTCAAACTGCTGGGCGCCAATGTTGCCGACATTATCAACCAGGTCGCCAGTTTTATCTGAGTCCCAATCGTCTGTCTCCGTTTCTCGGCGGAGACAGGCAACTTGCAACGGAGGTTCTTATGAAATTTCTAAAAGATCGCAAGGCTATCGAAACCGTGGAAGCGGCCATCACTTTTCCAGTTGCGATCCTGATCATGCTGGCTTTGACCAATTTGGGCCTGGTAGTTTTTGGCCAGCAGGCCGTCCAGGCCGCAGCCAGGCATGGTGCGCGTATGGGCAGCGTAGCCCAGAACTGTTCTGCTTGCTGGGCGGTGCGCGAAGCGCGGGGTTCGATTGAAGGACTGAGCCTGATTCAGAACCCGGCAGTGACAGTGCTTGCGCCTGGTGGCGTGGCCGGTTCGACACTCAAGATCCGGGTTACCGGGGAAGTCCCCAACTTCTTTGGCGGTCTGGCAGCCATATTCCCAGGGCTTCCTTCAGGTCCTTTCCCGCTCAAAGCCGAAGCGACCTTCAGGCAGGAAGGCTGGTAACCATGCTCAAGGATCGTCGCGCTTACTCATCCACCTTCTGGGCTATCTTCATCGGTTTCGTGGTGGTTCCGGTTTTTGCCCTGGCCTTTGACGTAGGTCGCTATCTGTATGCCCGCCAGGAAATCGGCAAGGCTGCGGATGCAGCGGCGGTGGCAGCGGTGGTGGAGATTAACCAACGGGCCTTCCGTGATAGCGGCGAACTGCATCCAACTGGGGAAACCTACGCCAGGGCGCAGTCCTACGCGAATATGAATAACAACTATCTGGGTGGTCTGAAAATTTATTCCCGCGTCACAAGCATCCAGATCAGTGATGCAAAGGATACGGTGTATGTGGCAGTATCGGCGGATATTTCCGCTCTTTTTCCAGATATAGTACCAAGGGTATTTGTGAAGGAGACTGGCACGGCACAGGTGAAGAGTTTCGGACGATAACTGATCTTTAAAAACGATTATTGGTGTGATTGGTCAAAAATCATATCTAGGTCAATTTCGTTATAATAAGAAATTTTTATACAACCAAGATAGTAACTACCAACGAGATGGCTTTTTCCTGGTTGTGTATAACTTTACATCTCAACCATACCCCATCTATTCGAATTTCATTTGGGAAACACAAATTCCATCTTTACTAGTACATTTGGGCGCAAATAATAAATATGGTGCAAAAGTAGGTTGACGCAAGTGATGGCATTCGGTAAACTATGCTGAAAACTGAAAGCAGGTAGATCAGAATGCCATTCCCAAAAGCAACAGATGTGAACTTGCAGGAAAACGAGCAAACCGGACTTGAGCAGTTAGTTCGTCGGCACAATGTCGGACAACAAATCGCTTTACGAGCGCGTATCGTATTGGCGGCAGGACAAGGAAAAACCAATCATGCAATCGCCGCAGAACACAAGATAAGCATCAACACTGTACAGCGCTGGAGAAATCGTTTTGCAAAAGCACAAACTATTTCTTATGACGATTTGAGCATTGAAGATCGTTTACAAGATGAGCCTCGTCCTGGCGCGCCCAGCCGCATTACTGCTGATCAACGTTGTAGGATTGAAGCGCTGGCTTGTGAATTACCTGAAGACTCCGAAAGACCAATTACTGAGTGGACAGCACGAGAAATCGCAGATGAAGTAATGAAACGCAAGATCGTTGATAGTATTTCAGCCAGGCATGCGGCAAGGCTTTTAAAAAGACGGTGATATCAAGCTGCATCTGAGCCGTTATTGGTTGACACCAGTTTATGAAGCAGGTTTTGACGACAAGGTTGCTGCTATTAACGAGGCTTACAAACAAGCTCCTGAACTGGCAAAACAGGGAGAACGGCTGGAAAGTATCGATGAAATGACAGGTGTTCAAGCATTGGAGCGTAAACATCCGGATTTACCCATGCAGCCTGGCAAGGTAAGGCGTATAGAGTTTGAATACAAACGGCATGGCACTTTGTCGTTTACATGTAACCTTGACATCGTAATTGGTGAACTGGCTGCCTGAACAGCTAGCAAGACGCGCAATGAGAAGGATTTTATGGAACATATCAAAGGTCGTGTCGATTCAGATCCGCTTGCATTCAAATGGGGCTTTGTTTGCGATAATCTGAATACGCACATGTCTGAATCGTTGGTGCGCTATGTTGCAGAAGAATCAGACATTACTACCGACCTGG
>CAIMZS010000388.1 GCA_903846015.1 uncultured Anaerolineae bacterium
AATATGAATCTACTAGGATTGAACGATTTATTGGCAATCTCGAAAAATCCTTAGAAATCTATGAAAGTTTAGGCGTTGATAGCGAACTTTCTCAAGAATTAGAGTCTTTGGAAGAACAGATAAGAAAAATCGAAAAAGCTGTGGCAGAAAATGAAATTAAGGCTCGAACTCAAAGAGGTTTAGGAATAATTAGTCAAAATATCGCTCGCCTTTTACCTAATCTTGATGTTGAACGCCCGAAAGACTTTGTATCGCTTGAAATCAAAGATTTGACTTTACGGATACAATCGGTTAAGCGATCAGATTACTTGTGGGAAGTCGGTAGTGGTTCTAATTGGTTAGCTTATCATGTTGCAGTGATGCTTGCCCTTCATCAATTCTTTATTGCTTCCAAAGAATGCCCGGTACCAAGTTTTTTGATGATTGATCAACCTAGCCAAGTATACTTTCCAAAAAAGCTTGCTGGAAAAAATCAAACTGACGGAGTTGATTTTAGTAAGCAGATTGAAGATGAAGACGTTGATGCTGTACGAAAAGTCTATAGCCTGATTGCCCAAGTCGTAAAGAGTAGCAACGGGAAATTCCAGACGATTATTCTCGATCATGCAGCCGAAAATGTCTGGGGAAATATCGATGGCATATACCTTGTCGAAGAATGGCGCAAAGGAAACAAATTAGTGCCGGATTCTTGGAACGAGTAAGTTCGAAGGCAGGAGTAATTAGCGGCAGATCTACTTAGTAAGATATTATTTACTGGATAAAAACAAATCATTTCGATAATATTTTTTCGATAACTTAAATATGTGAGACTAATTATTAGGGCTATTGGATTCATTTTTTTCCTTCGCGGGAAATCATGAAGAATTCATGATTTCCCCCAGGTTTTTATAGGATGAAAAAATCTTTTCTTCAGCCAACTTGATTCCCTTGATCGCTTCAATCTCAATAAAACCTTTCATCAGCCTGTACTCAGAGCATGTTGCGTTGGCCGGCCCGAAGATTTCTACGCTTCTACCTGCGTGAATTACGCGCTCAATTACAAACAGGAAATCCCTGTCCCCTGTCATAAACACAAAACGCCTGGCCAATTCATCTTTGAGATCATCCACCACTTCAACGGCGATCTTCATGTCCGAATTGTCTTTATACCTGGTGTTGATCGCGTTTATAAAAGCATCCGTGATATGAACATCGTACCCAACGCCTTTCAGCAAGGTAATAAACCCATCCCTGGTGTTCCGCGCATTTACAAGAATGGGGGTGAACACTTTTACATTCAGCAAACTGCCAGGGGATTCGCTGCCGTACCGGTTTCGCAAATATTCCATCAGCCGCTTATAGTCAATACGTCCGACATTCGCCTTGATATTCGACGCATCTATGTAAACAACAGTCCTAAATATCTCTTTGCCCATTACTGTCTACTCCTTCTTTTTAAAGAATTCAGGTGGAGCAGTTTTGCCGCTCCACCTGTTTGCTGTTTATTACTTCCGGGCGAAAATGCTTTTGACCTCATTTCCTTCAGCATCCACCCAACTCTTTCGGATGAACTCTTCCAGATCCTCGGGTTTCACCCGAACCGAAGTATTGAATTTGACGGAAGCGATTTTGCCCTGCTGCACAAGTCGGTAGGCAGCGCCGCGGCTAACATTCAAAATTTGTGCAACTTCAGCGCATTTGAGTAATTGGATAGGCATGGCTTAGGTTCCTTTACCAGGTGAAATAGGAGAAGTAGGTTTCGAGAAATTGGCTGTCGTATTCGTAGTCCATCTGCGCGACAGGGAAAATGTTGTGGCGGTCCTTGGAGTAGACGCGCCGGTCATCATAGAGCTGGGCCTTGGTCAGGATCACCCGTTTGCCCTTGAACGGGTCGAACATGATAAAGACCACGGCATGTACCAAGTTTTGAACCAATTCACCGGTCTGCCCGCTGACACCCATGCGCAGATCGCCCGGTTTCTTCAGCTTGCCGGTGTTCATGTGGTACTGAGCCTTCTGGCCGCCTTCATGGGTGACGAAAACAACCGGGATGCCGATGCTCAAAATTGCTGTAACCAGCGGACCCATCAGTGAATTGATCGCGCCCCAATCCTGCAGCTCCATGCGAATGGCATTATAGTTACCGGCGGCCAGTCCTTGAACCAGACCTGCGGATCTCGCATTGTCGCCGTACCCAACCGTCTTGCCACGAGATGTGTACTGTTCGACCGCGTTCTTCATCAGGATATCCATCGTATCCACCACCAGGTAGCGGAAGCGGTTTCCTTTTGGGGTGATCAAATACTGCCCTTCTCGCTTGCAAGAACGCAGTTTGACTACATCGCGCATGACCTTGATAGCCAATTCTGGATCGCCGGGATTGTAGGAAATCTTGTGGTCGTCATCGAACTCGGAGCCAGCTCCATCTTCAATATCGAGGCAGAAACCATCATTGGCAGTCCTGGTGAAATGAGTTTTGCCTACGCCGGACTCACCTGAGACAACGATATGTGGAATGGCGCGGATCAGGTTGGGCATTGGTGTTCCGATCTGTTCCATGACAGTCCCGGACATGGAGGTGGGTGTAACTTCATCAGCAAACTGACTTTCATCTTGTGCAGCTGGGGCAGGCGGGACCATCACATCAACTGTCAAGGCACTTTCCGTCGGAGTAATTTCGTAGTCTCTAGGAATGGAAATCGGGGTAGGAGTCGTAATAGTTTGGTTTGTCAT
>CAIMZS010000389.1 GCA_903846015.1 uncultured Anaerolineae bacterium
CCATGCCTTGCCGCGCTTAATCGCTTCAATGCGTCCCAGACGCGCCAACAGGCTGAGATATTCCTGACTGTAATGCGTTCCTTTGGCTGCATCGCGCAGTGGAATCCACGCATTGTTTCCTGCAGGTTGGGACAATCGGGGAGTGCAGGCTTCCAGATACATGCTCAGGCTGCGTTCTACAGCGCGTCCAACGAAATTGACAAGCGGCTCAGCCTTGCCAGCATCTGCTTCTGAAAGAACGCGGTAATACTGCTGCCGGTTGGTACGTAAAATAACCGTAGGCGGATATCCTGCGCGCATCAGGATCAAATTCATCACCAGGCGGGCTGTTCGTCCGTTGCCATCGATGAACGGATGGATGGCAACCATCCGGTGGTGCGCCTGAGCAGCAAGTTCCACCGGATGGGCTCTCTGATTGTCTGTCAGCCATTGTCCCCATTCATCCATTTGTTGAGGCACCAACCAGGATTCGGGCGGGGTGTGCGCTGCGCCTGCAATCAACACCTGGGTTTTGCGATAAATTCCGGCAGATTCGTCGTCGATGCGGGTGAGTACCAACTTGTGGATCTGGCGCACATGAAAAGGGCCGATCGGCTCGCTGGCATCTACCAGCGCTTCAACATACTCGATGGCGTCGCGGTGATTGATGACCTCGAAATGTTCGCGCAGGCTCTTGCCGCCAATGGTCAAGCCGGTTTCAAGGATGAACCTGGTTTCATGCAGGGTGATGGTGCTGCCTTCAATCGCGTTGGAGTTGTAAATCCACTCCACCAGGATTTGCTGCTTGAGGCGCTGTACTGCCGCGGTGGGTAGGGGACGTAATTCGTCCAGTTGGCGTTTTTTTGTATCCAGGCGTTCGAGCAGGCGTAGGTCAAGCATAGTATCCTCTCGTATCGGTATCGGTTGAGCTATTTTATTATACATCCGATATACAAGGAAGCATGTACCGATACAAAGAAACTTTCTAAATGTTACCGGACAATCCACGCATCAAGAAGTCCGTGTCCTTTTACAACATCCAGTTTGCATCTAGTTTAAAAAAAACTCCCCGCCTTCGGGTAAGGCGGGGATGGCACTGCGTTGTCGGGGCGGCGCGATTTGAACGCGCGACCTCACGGACCCGAACCGTGCGCTCTACCGGTCTGAGCCACGCCCCGAGTAGCCGCGTCATTATAACAACCTCTCCGCATTTTGGCAAGTCGTTTGGTATAATAGATGTTCAGGATAACAGATCAGCAGTATCTGCTATACGCAATACGCGAACTCCTTCCGTATTGCGTATTTTAACGAGGAAATCATGGAAATCGGCAACATCCAGCACGTTGATATTGATACCCAAATGCGCGACGCTTTTCTCGATTACGCCATGAGCGTTATCGTGGCGCGCGCCCTGCCCGATGCACGCGATGGCTTAAAGCCTGTTCACCGCCGCATCCTGTATGCCATGCACGACATGGGCATCCGTTCTAATACCTCTTACAAGAAATCCGCTCGTATCGTCGGCGAGGTGCTCGGTAAGTACCACCCGCACGGCGATTCGGCCGTTTACGAGGCCATGGCGCGTATGGCGCAGGATTTCTCGCTGCGTTATATGCTGGTGGATGGCCAGGGTAACTTCGGCTCGATCGATGGGGATGCCCCGGCAGCCATGCGTTATACCGAAGCGCGTCTGAATAAGATGGCGGAGGAGATGCTTTCCGATATCGAAAAGGAAACCGTCGACTTTGGGCCAAACTTTGATGATTCGCTCAAGGAACCGCTTGTCCTGCCCAGCCGCCTGCCAAACCTGCTGCTGAACGGTTCATCCGGCATCGCTGTGGGCATGGCTACCAACATCCCGCCCCACAACCTGAGCGAACTGGCCGGCGCCATCAATTACCTGATCGAAAATTATGACAACATCGATGATGTCCAGGTCGAAAAGTTGATGGAATTCGTGCCCGGGCCAGACTTCCCCACTGGCGGTATGATTGTCGGCAAGGAAGGCATCATGCATGCCTACACCACCGGCAAGGGCCGCATCGTGCTGCGGGGCGTCGCCCAAATCGAAGACATGAAGGCCGGGCGTCACCAGATTAACATCACCGAGATTCCCTACCAGGTCAATAAGACCACCCTGATCGAGCGCATCGCCGAATTGGTGCGCGAAGATAAGCTGGATATGATCTCAGACATGCGCGATGAAAGCGATCAGAGCGGCATGAGCATTGTGATCGAGCTTAAACGCGGCGCACAGCCCCGCAAGGTGCTCAACCAGTTGTTCAAGTACACCGCCCTGCAGTCCACCTTCAGCGTGCAGCTTCTGGCGCTGGTGGCCGATGAAAACGGGCTGAGCGAACCGCGCACGCTGACACTCAAACGCTGTTTGCAGATCTTCATCGAACACCGCATCACGGTTATCACCCGCCGCACCCAGTTTGAGCTTACCAAGGCGCGCGCCCGTGCCCATATATTGGACGGTCTGCTGATAGCGCTGGCTAACCTGGATGAGGTCATCCTGACCATCCGCCAGGCTGATGACGCCGATGACGCGCGCCAAAAATTGATGGAGCGCTTCAAGCTTTCTGCGCTGCAAGCCCAGGCTATCCTGGATATGCAGCTGCGCCGGCTGGCGGCTCTGGAACGAATGAAGATTGAGGATGAGGCCCGCCAGGTTCTGCAGAATATCGCCTACCTGGAAGACTTGCTGGCCAGCCCGAAAAAGATCCTGGCAATCATCCAGGTGGATATGAAGGAACTGGCTGAAAAGTTTGGCGATGAGCGCCGCACGCGCATCGCTGGCGATGCGAAGGAAGAACTGCGCGAAGAAGACCTGGTGCAGGATGAGGCTGTGCTGATCACGCTGACACAACGCGGTTATATCAAGCGCACCAGCTCAGCCGCCTACCGCTCACAAAACATCGGCGGCAAGGGTGTGATGGGGCATACCACCAAGGAAGAGGACGAGATCCTGTTCATGCTGCCGGCGCGCACCCTGCAAACGGTGTTGTTCTTCTCGGATAAAGGCAAAGTCTACAGCGAAAAGGTTTACCAGATCCCGGATGCCGACCGTACCGGTAAGGGCGTGTCCATTTACAACGTGCTCGCGCTGGACGCGGGCGAGAAGGTCACCGCCACCCTGGCGGTCAGCGACTTTAGCGCGCACGGTTTCTGCATCCTGGCCACCGTCACCGGCAAGGTCAAGCGTGTCAACCTGGAAGAATTCAGCGCGGTTCGGCCCTCCGGGCTGATCGCCATGTCGCTGGATAACGGCGATGCTTTGGGCTGGGCGCATCTCACCAGCGGGAAGAATGAGATCCTGTTCGTCACGGAGCAAGGGTTTGCGCTGCGCTTCCCTGAGACTGAGGTCCGTTCGATGGGCCGCACAGCCAGCGGTGTTCGCGGTATCAAGCTGAGCAAAGGCGACCGCGTGGCCAGCATGGAAGTGGTGGAAGAAGGCGCTTCGCTGTTGATCGTGACGCGCAATGGACACGGTAAGCAGACCCCTCTCAAGCAATACGTTCTCAAGAGCCGCGCCACCCGTGGAGTAGCCACCATCGACCGGGAGGCCATCCCGATTGTCGGCAGGATTGTGACCGCGCGCGTGGTGCAGCCGACGGATGACCTGACACTGATCTCCACCAACGGCATCATCCTGCGGCTCAAGGTCAACGAGATTAAGGAAGCTGGTCGATCCACCCGCGGGGTGCACCTGATTAAACTGCAGCCCGGTGATGGGTTGGCAGCCATTGCGCGCATCCCCACCGTCGATCTGGCGGATATCAAGGGTTAGCGAACCTGAAACAAACAAGCAAACGCGGCCTGGGTTGATAATCCCAGACCGCGTTTTTTGTTGTCATGATAAGAAGGGTTCAAATACAGGGCAGGTGAGCTGCCCATCAACCAGTCCGGGCTATAACTTCGCAACCTCAGAGTGGAAAACGCTGGCATTCAAAAGAACAATCTGCAGTTTTACGTTGATATCTTCCCAGATTCCCAATCCAACCGCCACTTCGAACTCATCCAGGGACTGGCGCAGTGGTTCCGCGGAGAGATTCCCGGCGCCGCCCTTTAACTTGTGTGACAATTGCCGAGACCTCAAAGCATCACGGTCCGTGACAGCCTGGCTGATTTCAGCCAGTTCCTTATCCAGGCGCGCATCCAACTTCTTCAACAGACCGAGCGCCAGTTCCTTATCGCCCATGACGCGCTCATAAAGCGACGTGAAATGGATAATTGGCTGGGCCTGCTCTTCAGTATCCGGCGCAGCATCCGGGCTGAACAGATCATCGTTCGCCACTGCAATTGGCTCATCTCCAGTGGCGCTCTCAGCGTTTGGCGGGGGAGCCTGACCTTCGACCTGATCTGAATCTGTCCAATAGGCGATGATTTGGATCAACTGAGTTGGGTTGAATGGCTTTGAAATGTAATCATTCATGCCAGCCTCAATACAGGCTTCCTGATCCTTACGCATTGCATTGGCGGTCATCGCAATGATCGGAATCTTATGGTTAAGCACCGGCGAGGCTTCGTTGCGAATGTAACGGGTGGCCTGCAGACCGTCCAATTCCGGCATCTGCATATCCATCAGAACCAGGTCGAAGTGGGTGGTTGCCAGCAAACTCACCGCTTCCAGACCATTCACCACCGACCAGGCATGAATGCCGCTTTTTTGCAGGATTGTCATGGCAACATCCTGGTTGATCAGGTTGTCTTCTGCCAACAAAACCTTGATATTGGCAAGCGAAGGATGCAAGCGGACTTCCGAAGCCGGCGTGTTTCCGGTGAACGGAGGCCAATAGACGGGTTCGGCGGGTGGGTTTGCCGCGATGTCTTCCAGAAAACTGTCTAAATGACGGACTTGGACAGGTTTGGACATAAACCCAACCAGACCGGTCTCTTTTACCGTCTGATTATCAATGGATTCCCTGCTCGAGCTCATCAAGATCAGGCGAGGCGCTGGATAAAATTGACTCGCATGGATTTTACGAGCCAGGTCCAAACCACTTACCCCCGGCAAGCTGTCATCGATCAAGACGATCTGGAAAGGCTGCTGGTTTTGGACGGCTGTTTGCAGGGCATCCAACGCCAGACTGGCTTGTTCACTGGACGAGGCTAAGAAGCCAGCCTCATCCAGCCGGGTGGTAAGGATCCGGCTGAGGGTATCGTTATCTTCAACCAACAACACACGGATATTTTTGGCAGCGGCCTGCTGGCGGGCTGACACAAGCTGTGCGTTCGCCAGGCTCTCAAATGGGATTGTAAACCAGAAATTGGAACCTGTGTCAACCTCGCTTTCGACATTGACCTGTCCGTGCATCAAATTAACCAATTTTTTGGAAATCGAAAGACCCAGCCCGGTACCACCGTACTTTTTGGTGGTGGATGTATCCACCTGGGTAAATGCCTGGAACAGAATCCCGATCTTGCTTTGTGGAATTCCAATCCCGGTGTCTTGAATGCTAAACTTGATCACTGGCGGGTCTTGACCCAGGGTTTCAGGGGCAACCGAAAGGAACACCTCGCCGTGATCCGTAAATTTGATTGCATTACTGATCAGGTTATTTAACACCTGGCGGATGCGCTTAGAATCCCCGCGCACCCAGTCCGGGGTATCCGGAGAAATATCACAAATCCATTCCAGGTTTTTTTCGCGGGCAGACAGCGCGAACGATTCGCCAACCTCCTGGATCAGATCGGGCAGGTTGAAATCCTGGATGAAAATGTCCAATTTTTCAGCCTCGATCTTCGAAAAATCGAGAATATCATTGATCACGCTGAGCAGTGACTCTGCGCTGATCTGGATGATATTGGCAAAGCGCCTCTGTTCGCTGGTCAACGTTGTATTGAGAATCAGGCCGGTCATACCGATCACACCGTTGATGGGGGTGCGAATCTCGTGGCTCATATTGGCGAGGAATTCATCTTTGGCGCGCACCGCCTGAGCCAGGCTGACATTGGCTGCCGAAATCTCGGCGGTGCGTTCGGTTACACGCTGAGAGAGACTGGCGCGTTCATGCATGAGAGTCTGCTCAACCTGCTTGCGTTCGTTGATCTCGTTGCCCAGCTCCTGGTTGATATTCTCAAGCTGGGCTGTCCGGCTGGCAACGCGATCTTCGAGCTGCTCGTTAAAAATACGCAGCTCTTGCATCAGGATGGTATTGTTCATACTGCTGGTTCCCAGGCGAGCGACCAGTGAGAGAACACGAATATCTGAGCCGTTGAAGGCCGGGCCGCTGGCGGCATTCCTTTCCACGCCCAGAACTCCGATCAATTCGTCGCCCCACATCATCGGCACCGCAGCCACCGAACGAGCACCCCTGCCGGTATATTTTGCCGACCGGTGTTCCCAATTTTCGTAATCACTTACCGATAAGGGCTGGCGAGTCAGCGCCACCTGGCCAGACAAGCCTTCGCCCATCTTCAGGCGAGTGCCTTTTTCCCAATCCAGCCCGATAAAGTCAGTCAGTTCAAGATCTTTGCTGGCTTTATTGTGAATGAAAATGAACCCGGCGGTTGTCTCCAGCAGCGCATTGGTGTGAACGATAATACTGTGCAGCAGATCCGGGATGCTGTTGAGTTTGGCCAGATCGTCAGCGGTTTCATATAAATTCTCAAAAACATGGGCGCGCTGCTGAATTTCTTCGAGCAAATTGGTTTTGGCGACTGCCAGCGATATTTGACCGGCGGCCTGTTCACCCGAAGCTATCTCCTCATCCGAAAAAACGCGGGCTGTGCTTGAAATGATCAGGGCAATACCGAGTTTCTGGTTGACTGATTGCAGGGGAATGGCCAGCAGCGAGCAATTTTCAAGCCGGTAGAAAGGACTGTTCTGGATGAAAGCCGATTCGGATGTATTGGCGATAAAAATGGTTTTGCCAGTGGCGATCAGTTCGGACTGGAAGGGGTTGCCGGGGATGTAGGGTGCTGAGCCGTTAAAATAGATATCGGATCCGAAAATGACTGGGCGGTTATCCGGGTGATCTTCCTGAACGAGAATAATATAGCAGCGTTCGACAACAAACAGCTCACTCAGGTGATCGATGAGACTCATCAACATCTGGTTGAGGTTGGGGGTGTCGAGTGCCGCCGTCGTGATCTTATTCAGCAGGGTCAGGTAATGCTGACGGGCCCGCAGAGCTTCCTCGGCGCGCTGTTTTTCAACCTGGTTCTCGATGAAGTTGTTGAACCAGGTTACCAGCTCACCGATCTCATCATCGCGGGTGTGTTTCAAGCGGGTGGACAGATCGAGCATGCCCTCTTCGTATTGCTTAAAGGTGCTGGTAATCTGGCGAACCGGGGAGACCAGGCTGCGGTTGTACTGGATGGTCAGATAAAATACAACCAGGAAAGATATAAACAGGATCACAATCGTGGTGGTGGCAATTGGGACTGTCTGAGTGCTGAGATTGCTGACCGGGATAAAGCTGGCCACCGTCCAGTTACTGTTGTCTGAACGGGTATAAGTCACGATCATTGGGCTGCCGTTAATATCAGCCGTCAATATCCCTTCGGTGCCGGTCAGACGATCCATAAAATTCGCACTGACCTTGCTGCCCAACAGGCTGGGGTCGGGGTGGTAAATAATCCGGTTCTTGGTATCGATGACCATCAGATACGCGCCGTCACCCACCTGAACCTGAGCAAACCGGTCGTGAAGATAAGCGATGTTGTAGTTAACCACCAGCAAGGCGGTCGGCCTGGTTTCTCCGGTCTGGGCATCCGTTTGGTTAAAAACTTTTGCGGCAGTAATGACCTTCTTATTGGTGGAATCGATATTTATGTTATCTTCCACCCCCGTCCAGACAATATCTCCGCGCACACTGGCCGCTTCGGCAAAGATGGAATCACGAACCTGCACATTAACTTTATCAGCC
This sequence comes from uncultured Anaerolineae bacterium, assembly GCA_903846015.1. Lineage (GTDB taxonomy): Bacteria > Chloroflexota > Anaerolineae > Anaerolineales > Villigracilaceae > UBA5195. The sequence goes on from CAIMZS010000389.1 coordinate 7,857, forward strand.
CGCAGCGTATCCCCGACGTGGAAGTGCCGGCCAGACTCTGTATAGATGTCGATCGAGATCAACCCATTGACATTAATATAATTGTTAAGGATGTAACCAATTTTGGCCTGGGTAGCCAGGTCAGAATATGTGTTTTGCGGCGTATCACTCCCTGAAAGCACATTGTTGGTGATTTCTTCCACGCCAGACACGTTGGAGATCAGGCTCTCCACCTCTTGCAAGAGAAGATCCAGGTATTCTTTCTGGTCGCGAACAAGCTCGCTGGTATAGCGATTGGCCTGGTCTTTGATGATCGAAAACGACACACTGTAGGCAAAGATACCCAATACCAGCAGGGGGATGACGCTGACCCCTGCCAGGTAAATGATGAATTGGGCTGTGATATTGAGGCGAAATTTACGGTTACGCTTTGGTTCCATCCTGCCTGCCGCTTCAATGCATCCTTATTAATATCTATCCGTATTTTGCCTTTGCCCGCAAGACTATCTTGCGGGCAAAGGCAGGCATTATTTTAAGGTATCTTTGGTAACCAGGATCACATCCACAAACGATTCAGGGGCAATCGTCTCTCCATCCAGCAATTTTATGGCAAACACGACCCCCAGGTAACCCTGTTGCGCGGCCTGTTGGTCAATGGTCGAAGCCAGTTTGCCATCCTTGATGGCCTGCTGAGCCTCCTCCAAATTATCGTACCCGGCAACAAGCACCTTGGTGAGCTGTTTTTCTTGCAAGTATTGGATCGCGCCGAGTGCCATCATATCATTGGCGCAAAAAATGGCCCCAATAGTGGGATTGAGCTCGAACTGGCGCATGGTCACATCATGGGCCTCATCGATCTTCCAATGAGCGGATTCGGAAGCGACGATGGTGATATTGGGGTTTTCCTGGAAGGCGCGTTTGGCGCCTGCCAACCGGTCCTGGGCATTACGGGCTTCGCGGATACCTTCCAACAGGAGCACATTGGTAGGAGTTTTGATCTGATCTGAGACAAATTTGGCGGAAAGGTAGCCGCCCTTCTCGTTGTCGACGCTGATAAAGGGCACATCCAGCAACCCGAGTTTTTTCGAAAGCTCCGCATCCAGACGGTTATCGATGTTGACCACTTTTATCCCGGCATCCTGAGCCTTTTTAAGGGCCGGGATCAATTCTTTTGAATCACCTGGCGCGATCACAATGGCATCGACTTTCTGCTTGACCAGTTCATCGACGATGGCAATTTGCTGCTGAATGGAGGTTTCCTGCGCCGCAGTTTTGACGATTAACTGGATGCCAAACTCACTCTCTGCCTTGCGAGCGCCTTTTTCCATTTCGACAAAGAAAGGATTGGTGAGCGTCTTCATCACCAGGGCAATAGTGCGGGTTTTGACAGGTTTGGCGGTTCCAACCGGGGCAGCCTGGCTGGATTCGATAAACGGAGCTACGGCGGTCTTGGGCTGAGCAGCCCCGCAGGCAGCCAGCGAAACAATCAGCGTAACCATGATGGCAAAACGGATAAATGTTTTCAACATGAAATTCTCCTCACAACCTGAATCTTGGGTTATTCTACCTATGATGATTGCCCATTAGTTTTTTTATCTTCATCCGTTATATTGTTCTTGATCTGGATGAATTTTTCTTCAGCCGCCAGGAAAGCCTGCACCACCATCGGATCAAAATGGGTGCCGTTGCCTTCCAGGATGATCCCGCGTGAAACTTCATGCGAAATAGGCACTTTATAGACACGTTTCGTCGTCAGCGCATCGTAAACATCCGCCAGCGCCACAATGCGCGCACACAGCGGAATCTCCTGGCCCGCTAAGCCACGCGGATAGCCCGTCCCATCCCAGCGTTCGTGGTGCGCCCAGGCGATATCGCGGGCCATGCGCAGGTAAACCGCGCCCGGGTAAGACTTCAGGCAGGCATCCAGCGTTTCCGCCCCGATCTGGGGGTGACGCTTCATTACTTTCCATTCTTCATCATTCAAATTGTCCGGCTTAAGCAGCACATAATCCGGAATACCCACTTTGCCAATATCATGCAGCGGGCTGGTTTGGTAGAGCATGCTTGCAAAGTGGGCCGGTAACTGGGTGCGCATTTGCGGATCAGCACAGACTTGTTCACCCAGCACCTGAGCATAAGCCCGGATGCGCTCGAGATGGTAACCGGTATCGGTATCCTTCGATTCAGCCAGTTTCGCCAGGCTGAAGAGCATCATCGAGGTGGTCTCCAACGCCAGCACGCGCTCGGCATTGCGGACCCGCAGCAACAGTTCAGCCGGCTCAAAAGGCTTGGTGATAAAATCATCCGCACCCGCGGAGAGACCTTCCAGCATATCGGCCTTGCTGGTGTGCGAGGTAACAATAATGATGTAAATATACCCGATGATGGGGAAAGATCTGAGCACACGGCACAGTTCGATACCTGTCATTTTGGGCATATTCCAATCAGAAATCACGATCTGGATATTCTGAGAACGCAAAATTTCCAGCGCAGCTTCACCATCCTCGGCGACCACCACTTCGTGCTGATCGTTTTCCAGGATTTTCGTAGCCACCGCCAGGGCGATGTCGTCATCATCGACAACTAAAATTTTCATTACCTGATACCCCAGCATCAATTAAATCAAAACCAACTTGTCCGGCGAGTGATTCCACAGCGAAGAAACGAAACTGTTCAATGAATAAAAGCATATTTTGCTCTGAAAAATACCGGTGCTTGTTCCATACCGGTCGTGTCAATCTCCGTTTTGACGGTAGGATTCAACCGATGAACCAAGGCTGCCTCACGAATGCTCTATTTTCCCACGAGCCAGCCCGCGGAGAACGCGCTGCTATTTTTGGATGACCGGCAGCCAGATCTCGAACAACGACCCGCGGCCAATTTCGCTGTGCACTTTAATAGTGCCGCCATGTTTTTCAACAATCGAACGAACAATGAAAAGGCCTATGCCAGTGCCCTGAATTTCTTCGCTGATGGCATTGCTGCCTCGAAAAAACCGGTTGAACAACAATGGGATATCCTCACCTGGAATTCCCATGCCCGTATCGAGAATGGAAATTTGGACACCCAACTTCTCATTTTTTAAACCGACCTGGATGCTGCCGCCCGAGGATGTGAATTTTATCGCATTTCCTAATAAGTTCACGAAAACCTGGGTTATTGCTCTTTCATCCGCATTGATCATATAGCTGGAATCATGCGGATCTTCCCCGGAAATCACCAACAGCTTGATATTCTTTTCCCTGGCGGGCAGATCAAACTGGCGGAGCGATTTTTTCAAAATATCAGCGATGTCGATAAATTGGAACTGGAAATTAGTCTGGTTACTATCCATCCGGCCGGCATCCAATAGATCATCCAGAAGCAGCCGTTCCTGGGATAGTTCTTCTTTCATTACATTCCAATACTCTTTAAACTCTTCCGGGGTTGTGCCACCATCGATGAGATTGACCATCAGCAGCATGGTGGCAACCGGGGTGCGCAGTTCATGCGTCGCGCGGTTGATAAAGTCAGATTTCATTTGTTCCAGGCGGGCTCGATCGCTAATATCACGAACAATGGCCGTAACTTCATCGACGCCGCTGTCTTTAATCCGAGCCTCAAATATATGCGCGGAATCACCGATTTTATATGTATATTCCATGGCTTGAATTTCTTTGGTTCGCAGGGCTTGTTCGATGCGGCGCAAGGCATCCCCCACGAGCGCATCAGGCATGAACCTGGTGATCGAGGCTCCGACCATGTTTTCTTCAGACTGCGACAAAAAAACCACCGGGCTGGGCTTATAGTCCAGGATGATGCCATCGCGCCGAATACGGAAAATCATATCGGGGACAGCGCTCAACAAGGCTTTGTTGCGGCTTTCGCTGCGCCTTAACCCGTTTTCCATCTCAAGCATCCGGGCAGCATTGCGCACGCGCACCAGCAGCTCGGCTGGCTCGAAAGGCTTGGAGATAAAATCATCCGCACCCGCAAACAGACCGAGCAGCATATCTTCTTTGCTGCTGCGCGCGGTCACCATAATAATGTAGATATAGCCTTGTGTAGGGGAAGCTCTCAGCGTGCGGCATAGATCGACGCCTGAGATGCCGGGCATATTCCAATCGGAGATTACGATCTGGATATCCTCAGATTGAATAATTTCCAGTGCGGCTTCCCCACCACCGGCGAGTACAACATCGTACCCATCACTCGCCAGGATTTTCCTGGATACTGCTAAAGCAATATCATCATCATCCACAACCAGAATTTTCATAAAAGTCTCATATTTAGGCGTCTATTTTTCAGAGTGCTGGCACAATATAGGTTAAATATAACACATTCCCGGGATGTGTCCGCATCCTAAGGGTAACCAATCTGAGGGTTATAAGCTTTACATTTTTGCAAGGTGACGGGTTGAAGAGCGGGGCGGCCTAGTAGCGCTTTCAACCGCCGTGCGGACCCCCTCCGGCCTTCGGCCACCTCCCCCAAATTGCAAAGAACGCACTTTGGGGGAGGTTATTTCAAGCGTTCTTAATGTTCTTTTTCCTTCAACATGCTATAATTTTTACAAGCCTTTTTCTTGCCCGACACAAATCCGCACACAGGCCCGATGAATCCTGCCAATTGAATGCAGGCCGGTTTTCAACATACCTTCGGGAAAGGAAAATTAGAAATGACTATTCGTGAAAGCATTCAGCATAGTATGGATTTACTCAATCGTTCGATCCAGCCCCGCCATCCGGAAGACCCCAATGCATGGCGCGAGCAATTAATCAATATTTTTATTAATGTTTCGATTGTGTTGGCGATTATTCAATTGGTCATCGCACTTATTTGGGGCGGTGATTCGTTTACACCCATCCTTCGCATGGCGATTGCTGTTCTGGCGCGAGTTTTTGCGTTCCGCCAGCCAATCTGGGTCGGGCGCATCTTTTTTCTTTTAAATCTGGTCATCTTCGGTTTTGGAATGCCTTCACCTGCCACACTCACCCCGCTAAGTGGATTGAGTATTGCGATCATCGGGGTATTAAGCTGTGTCTTTTTTGCCTCCTGGGCAGGTCTTCCGATCATGCTATTGTTTTCAATCATCTCTCCGTTGACAACTGCCGCCTATTTTTCTTCAGCCATCGGCCTGGGCTTCATCCTGTGGTTGAGCGTGGCTCTCTTCGAAAACAACCTGCGCAAGAATCAGCACACTTTGTTGGAAGTGAAAAAAGCCAATGACGAGTTACGCTTGGGCAAAAACGCTCTGGAGCAGCGCATTCAGGAAAGCACCCTGGAATTGGCGGCTGCGGGTGATCATGCCGTGGAAGCAGCGCGCGTAAAAAGCTCATTTATGGCTGCGCTGAGTCATGAAATCCGCACCCCGATGAATGCCGTGATCGGTATGACCAGTTTACTGCTGGATACAGATCTTACCCCTGCGCAGAGAGATTACACGGCTACCATTCACAGCAGCGGCCATGCCTTGCTTTCGGTCATCAACAACCTGGTTAACACCTCCAAAACCGAAGTCCCACGCCCAGATTTCCCCGGGGTGGGCAGCACATTCAATTTCAGCATCCATCCAGAAGAGATCGGGGTTGCTGCAAGCCCTTACCAACAGATTGGGTTTGACCCAACCATGGGCAAGCGCCTGCCTATTCGGATTCTCCTGGCCGAAGATCACATCACAAACCAGAAGCTGGCCCGGCTTATCCTGGGCAAATTCGGTTACCGCGCCGATGTGGCTTCGAATGGGTTGGAAGTACTGACTGCCCTGGAACGCCAGCCCTACGATGTGATCCTGATGGATATGCAAATGCCAGATATGGATGGACTCGAAGCCACCCGTCATATCCGCGTGCGCTTTCCAGACCCGCAAAACCCGTGGATCATCGCCATGACTGCCAATGTTTCCCCGGAAGACCACCAGAGGTGTTTGGAGGCTGGCATGAACGATTACCTGTCCAAACCCATTCACGTGGACGAATTTATCTTTGCTCTAAGCAAGCGCCTGCAGCCTGGAACGATAGAAGCAGCCCCAGCACAACCAGCCCAACTGCAACCTCCAGTAATAGCTTCCAACGTAACTGGTTTGGATCAATCTGCATTGAGCAGGCTTGCCAGCCTGGTCGGTGATGATAAAACAATCCTGGCCGAACTCATCAGCGATTTTCTGGAAGATTCGCCGCCGCTGATTTCCAGCCTGCGCCGGGCGCTTGAAACGGGGGATACTGAACTGCTGCGCTTTGCTGCGCATCCGCTTAAATCGAGCAGTATCGATTTTGGGGCAACAAAACTTTCCGAACTGAGCCAAAAACTGGAAAAGTTGGGAAAAGAGAAGACATTGGAAGGGGCGGCTGACCTGATAGCCCAGGTGGAAGTTGAGTTTTCCACAGTCAAGACCAGCCTGACCGGGCTGCTCAATTCATTATCAGGGTAAGCGCTCCATCCTGCAATTCTGTTAAACAGCCGCAATCTCTGGCGCAGTTCATCCGTCATAGGTTAAGGCATTTGGCAACGCATCATGAGTATTTTAGCCAGCCGGAATTTTTACATAATCCTTATACCCATTATTGGCAACAAGTGTTATTATTTTTTTATTGTTTCGATTGCCCAAAGCAAATACTTCATCACTGGACTCAGGAAACAAGCCTGTCTATTAAGCGAACCCGAGTATACACACAAGCTCCAAGCAGCCGGAAAGGAGTGTATTGATGAGAGACTACTCCAGGTACAAACAAATTGCCAGCACAGCCAACCTGACAGCCTATTCGATCGAGTCAGATCTGGATATCCTGATCGGTGTCCCATTCGAGGGGACGAAGGACAACGCCCTGGATGCCCGCGAGAACGTCGCCATGTTTTACCAATATGCGCGCAGCCTGGGAAAACCAATTGGAAGCGTGATCATCTTGACGAACATGCTCGCCCAGGAGCCCGAGGCGCGCCGCGCATACTCCGAGATGGACCCAACCCTGTTTTTTGCTGCCGGGCTGGTGGTCGAAAACCCGCTTTCGCGCGCCCTGGGGAGTTTTTTTATCGGGCTCTCACGTCCAAAGGTACCCACAAAACTGTTTGATTCGGTGGAAACCGCCATCGAATGGCTCAAAAGCATGCGACCAGGCTAAGTTTGAAGGAGGTAATTCATGTCGATCACGACAAAAAAAATCGCCAGTGTACCGCACCACGATTTATTAATCGCTGAGCATGATGACATTGTCATTGTAGTGCCCGAACAGGGGTTTAAAGATACCGCGGAAGCCTCGCGTGTAACGGTTGCCGCTCTGAAGGATTACGCCCACAAGCTTGGCAAAAAATGCGGGCTGGTTATCGTGGCAGGCAATTTGCTCGACCAGCAAGCTGAGTCGCGCACGGTCTACAGCGATGGGATCACACCCGACCAGTTTTTTGGCATCACCATTGTCGTTGGCAACCCCTTCGCGCGCGTAATCGGCAACCTGGGCCTGCGCATGAGCAACCTTAAAGTGCCCCTGATCGTTGCCGAGAATATTGATGCCGGGGTGGCCTGGCTGGAAGCAAACCGCAAGGCCTGAAAACGTCAAACTTCGAAATCCCCACAATATTCGAGTAAATAACATTGAGCATAGAAAACTTTTCCCAAAGATTGGTTGATGGTTTCTCCAAACTGGTAACCGGAGAATACTCCTACCGTTTGACTCCTGCTGCCGGGACCCTGGAAGAAGAAGCGCAGATTTCTGCCTTCAATTCGGTGGCCCAGGAATTGGAAGCAATGATCCGGGAGATGCAGGCCAAGGAGCTGCGCCTGAACCTGGCGCTCGACAGCATCTCAGTCGCCTTGATGCATGTCGCCGAAGGGGACCTGGAGTCGCATGTTGAACGGGATTTCAAAGGCGATCAGATTGATGTGCTCGCCTTCCTGGTGGATACCACTATCGGCGAACTGCGGGTGCTGGTGAATGAAAACCAGCGCCGCAACACCGAAATCCAGGCTAAATTGGAAACAACCGTGGAAGAACGTACCCGTGAACTGCGCGAGGCCCGCGACATCGCCGAATCGGCTACGCGGGCAAAAAGCGCTTTCCTGGCAACGATGAGCCACGAAATCCGCACACCCATGAATGCGATTATCGGGATGACCAGCCTGCTGCTGGATACGGATCTGACATCCACCCAGCAAGATTTCGCCACCACCATCCGCAGCAGCGGCGACGCGCTGCTTTCGATCATCAACGACATCCTGGATTTTTCCAAAATTGAAGCAGGCCGGATTGAGCTGGATGAGCAGGCTTTTGATCTGCGTGAATGCATGGAAGAAGCGGTCAGCCTGCTGACTACTTCGGCAGTAGAAAAAGAGCTGGAACTGGCTTGCCTGATCGAATCCGGGGTGCCGCCCGTCATCCTGGGCGATGAGAACCGGCTGCGCCAGATCCTGTTGAACTTGCTGAGCAACAGTTTTAAATTCACCGAAAACGGCGAGGTTTCGGTGACCGTTTCCGCCCGAAATATGCCCGACTCGACTGCCTATGAGCTGCTGTTTGCCGTGCACGATACCGGCATCGGGATCCCGGCTGATCGAATTAACCGCTTGTTCCAACCCTTCAGCCAGGCCGATAGTTCCATTTCAAGGAAATACGGAGGCACAGGCCTGGGGCTGGCGATCAGCAAGCGCCTGAGCGAATTGATGGGCGGAGAAATGTGGGTGGAAAGCGAAGGAGTGCCAGGGCTGGGCAGCACCTTTTTCTTCACGATCAAGGCCGAACCGGCGAAAATCCTGGAACGCCGCTCCTCGCAGCTCGATCAGGCAGATTTGCAAAACAAGCGGGTTTTAATCGTGGATGACAATGAGACCAACCAGCGCATTATGGCGCTTCAGACCGAATCATGGGGCATGCAGTACGTGGTGGCAAAAAACCCGTCTGAAGCGCTGGATTATCTGCGGCATGGGGAGAAATTTGACATTGCCCTGATCGACTATCGCATGCCCGAAATGAACGGGGTGGCGCTGATCAACGAAATCCGCAAGCTGGAAGATGCAAAAAATCTACCGATGGTGCTGGTAAGCTCGATCGGGCGGGAGAAAAGCGATGCACAGGCGGCTTCCGCCTTTCTCATGAAACCGATCCGGGCTTCTCAGCTCTACAATACCCTGATAAGCATCCTGGCATCCGAATCCGCGCCGGCGCTCATCAACCAGGAAGTCAGCCGCAGCGAATATGACCCGGAAATGGGGAAACGCTTGCCGCTGCGCATCCTGCTGGCCGAGGACCACCCCACCAATCAGAAACTGGCTATGCTGACGCTGGGGCGGCTGGGCTACCGGGCTGACCTGGCTGCCAATGGGCTGGAAGCACTGGCAGCGCTTGAACGACAGACTTACGATGTCATTTTGATGGATATGCAAATGCCAGAGTTGGACGGTCTGGAGGCCGCCAAGCGCATCCGCCAAAATCCCGAATACCAGACCACCCCACGGATCATTGCTATGACTGCCAATGTTACCCGGGAAGCGCGGGAAGCCTGCCTGTCGGTGGGGATGAATGACTTCGTCACCAAACCGATCCGGGTGGATGAATTGATCGCGGCATTGAACCGCTGCCAGCCAACCGATGGTCAACAGTTGGTTCCCGGCCAGAAAAGCCAGGCCATGCTAACACGAAAAACGGGCACCGGCCCGCTTTTCGAAAACACGGGAATACCGCTTGAGCGGGCCGCGATTGAGAAACTGCTTCAGTTGACCGGCGGGGATCAGGATAGCACAGCCGAGTTGATCAACAGTTATATCGCCGATGTAGCTAAGTTGATCGCCGATCTGCACTCCGCGATTGAGAGTAATAATTATGAGCTTTTGCAGCGGGCCGGGCACTCGCTTAAATCCAGCAGCCGGGATTTTGGCGCAATAAGCCTGTCAAAGCTGGGGCAAACCCTGGAGTTGAAAGGCAAGGATAGAACCATTACCGGCGCAGCAGAGCTGCTGGCCCAACTGGAAAATCAATTCCCCAAAATAAAGCTGGCCCTGGAAAAAATCTCCAGAGAAGGATTGAAATAGCGATGGATGAACGAGGCAACATTCTGATCGTTGATGACCTGCGCACCAACCGCCTGAAAATTGCCATCGGGCTGAAGAAGCAAGGTTATCGGATTGCCGAGGCGGAGAATGGCCGGCAGGCGCTCGAAATGCTGCGGGCACAGACCTTTGACCTGGTGTTGCTGGATATCCTGATGCCGGAACTGAACGGGTATGAAGTCCTGGAAGAGATGAAAAATGACAGCGCCTTGCGAAGCGTGCCTGTCATTGTCATTTCTGCCCAGGATGAGCTGGAGAGCGTCGTGCGCGGGATCGAGCTGGGGGCCGAGGACTACCTTCCAAAAAACTTTGACCCGGTGCTGCTGCGGGCCAGGATTGGAGCCAGCCTGGAGAAAAAGCGCCTGCGTGACCAGGAGCAGGCTTACCTGCGGGAAATCCAACTGGAAAGGGAGAAATCTGAGCGCCTGCTGCTGAATATCCTGCCTGCTCCGATCGCTGAAAGGCTCAAGCAGCGGGAGGAGATCATCGCGGATAGCTTTGAACAGGCCAGCGTGATGTTTATTGACATCGTCAGCTTTACAAAGCTTTCCTCACAGGTGCCTGCTGCGCAGGTGGTCCTGATGTTGAACGAAGTGTTTTCCACTTTTGACGCGCTGACAGAAAAATACAGGCTGGAAAAGATTAAGACCAGCGGGGACTCTTACCTGGTGGTAGGCGGCCTTCCGGTGCCCAAGCCGGATCATCTGGAAGCGATCGCCGAGATGGCGCTGGATGTTCTGACCAGTATCACCAAGTTTCACCAAATCGGTGAGGACCATCTGCAGCTGCGAATCGGCATTCACACCGGGCTGGTTGAGGCCGGGGTGATCGGCAAGAATAAGTTTATTTACGATATCTGGGGCGATACGGTCAATATTGCCAGCCGGATGGAAACAACGGGGCTGCCAGGCACCATCCAGGTGACAGAGACGGTTTATCAGCTGCTGGCCGGCAAGTACCGCTTTGAGTCGCGCGGCGAAATCTCGGTCAAGGGCAAAGGGCCGATGAACACCTACATGCTGGTGGGGCGGAATTAAATCTTCGCGAGATTGACTGGTAAAAGGGAAGGTCGCGAAGATAAGTTTGTTGGTTGCTAAGAAGAAATAAATGAGCGCGGGGGGCGCTGTCGTCAAGAAGCTAAAGTACCCTCCTTGGCACCAGACTGATTCGTCCACTCACCAGCAAAAAAATTATTATTCTCGGTCATCTCTGACCCTTTGTTGAGATACTGCAGGCGCGGTGTGACCCACGGGCGCAAGATTTGCGCGCTTTCGTCGCTGGGCTGCTCTTGCTGAGAAAAGATGGCTTTATTTTCCATATTTATCCGCCTTGTGAATAAGGAACATAACGATAGGTGAGGGGCCGCGTTACACGCGCCGAGGGCAATATACGGCGTATCAGCCAGAGATGAACCGCGAAATTATAGCATAATTACATCCGACGCCAGAAAGCGCTTTATGCTTTATTGCAGGCTCTGACGAAATAATATTCGTGAAATTCGTGTCCATGCGCGCAAGAGCGGGCTGTTCTATCCTCCCTATGCTGCCATCCTGTTAAACCGCATTTCAAGGGATGTTTATTTCGCTCCCCCAATTGCTCTTCGGCATTGCCTAGATCAGAGGGGTCGTTCCGGGTAGCGTTAGTGCGACCCCCTCCCAACCTTCCCCATTTGGAGAACACAAATGGGGGAGGGGAAGGTCTGCTTTGCCTCCCCTATTTTCGATCTTTGAAAATGGGGGAGGTGGCCGTAGGCCGGAGGGGGTCGCTCTTCTGGTACGCTTCATTTAAAGAAGCTGGCTTCACACAGAATTTCAGGGCAGCGGCTCGGAACTCCAGACCTTCATCACGCCGGGGAAGAACAGGTGCTGGAACATGCTCGCCATTTCTTCGGGCTGGGGCGGGGCTTCCTGTTCCAGCCACCAGTTGATGCTGCTCATCAGCGCGCCGCTAAAATAGGCCGCCAGTAATTCAACCGGGACCTCCATTTGAGTGCTGACCGATTCGTTTTGTTTCCGGGTCTGAATGATGGCGTTGATGGCCTGGATGATGATTTCACGCAGTTGACCGGCAATCCGCGCGGAGCTTTGCCCCTTGAGCAGGATGCGGTACAGATCCGCGTTTTGGGTGACGTGTTCAAATACCAGCAGCAGCGGCATGAGCGGCGCGCCATCCAGCGAGGCGGCCAGGTTTTGCTGGTCTGATCTCCAAATCGATACGGGGATCTCTGAAAGTACCTGGACGCGATTGTGGGCCAGCTCTCTAAATTCTTCCAGCAGCAAATCTTCCTTGTCCTTGTAATGCAAATAAAAAGTCGCGCGCCCCAGGTTGGCTTTTTCAGTAATCTCTTCAATGGAAATACTATCAAACCCCTTTTCTTTGATCAGCGCGATCAGGGCAGAACGCAGGGCCTGGCGTGTTCGTTGAACGCGCCGGTCAAGCTTGAGCGGGTCTTTGCGGGTTTCGGCGATCAGGGTCATAGGCGGGGCGGTCCCTCTTGCTGCAGGTTGACAAATAAGGCCGTGTGCATATAATAGACAGTGTCCATTACTGACCTTTGTACAATAGTAATCATTGTACATCAAATAAACCGGTTTTACAATATACCAGCCAGATCAGCATACTCAAGCTGGATAAACATTTATCAGGTAGCAAGTCGGTTCGAGGTGTTTCGTGGTTGTAAATTCCAGCGCTGCGAGCGGTTCATCAAATCTGGGCGGCACTCCCATCATTGAAATGCGGGGGGTTGTCAAAATCTATTCCAGCGAGGCTGGCGAGTTCACCGCCCTGCGGGGTATTAACGCGCAAATTTACCCGGGCGAGTTTCTCGGGATCATCGGGAAATCTGGCGCGGGCAAATCGACACTGCTCAATATGATCACCGGGGTGGATCACATCACCGAGGGTGAAGTGTTGGTGCGCTCGGGCGGGCAAGAAGTCTCGGTTCACCGCCAGAGCGAAAACGATATGGCTTTATGGCGCGGGCGCAGCATGGGCGTCATCTTTCAATCCTTTCAGCTTTTGCCGATGCTGACCCTGTTGGATAATGTCATTCTCCCGATGGACCTGTGCGGAAACTACAACGCGCGAACCAGCCGCAAGCGCGCCATGGAATTGCTGGAACTGGTGGAAATCGAGGAACATGCCAATAAACTGCCGGCGTTCATCTCCGGCGGACAGCAGCAGCGCGTCGCCATCGCTCGGGCCCTGGCCAACGATCCGCCTATCCTGATCGCGGATGAACCCACCGGTTCGCTCGATTCTGTCACGGCTGATCATATTTTCGATGTATTTGAACACCTGGTGGAACGCGGTAAAACCATCATCATGGTCACGCACGATAACAGCCTGGGGCCTCGTTTTAACCGGCACTTTTTGATCGCGGATGGCGAAGTGGTGACGGAACCACCGGCGCTGCCCGAGACGGTCGAAAAGAAACCAGCCCGGGGGAAGACCAAATGAATTCCACTGCGATGGTTGACGTCCGCAAAGTGATCAAGGTTTTTAAAAATGCCGCCGGAGAATTCACCGTGCTCAAGGGCGTCGACCTGACCATCGAGCGCGGGCAGTTTGTATCGATTGTGGGCAAATCTGGCAGCGGAAAATCGACCCTGCTGAATATGTTTACCGGGATAGACCACCCCACCAGCGGGCACGTCATCGTCAACGGAACTGATCTTTACACCGGCATGAATGAATCGGGCCGCTCGCTGTGGCGCGGCAAAAACCTGGGGATTGTGTTTCAATTTTTCCAGTTACTGCCGATGCTGAGCCTGCTGGAAAACGTGATGCTGCCGATGGATTATGCGGATATGTACGATTTCGACGAGCGCCCAAAACGAGCGCTGGAGCTTCTGACCCTGGTTGGATTGGAAACACAGGCCAACAAGCTGCCGCTGGCGGTTTCCACCGGCCAACAGCAGTTGGCAGCCATCGCGCGCGCGCTGGCAACTAACCCGCCGCTGCTGGTAGCGGATGAGCCAACCGGCAACCTCGACTCGCGCTCCGCCGATACCATCATCCGGCTGTTTGAACAACTGGTGGCAGAGGGCAAAACCGTGGTGATGGTCACGCATGACCCTTCCCTGACCGAGCGCACCACCCGCAACATCATCATTTCAGATGGAGAACTGATCGACGAATCCGTGGCCCTGGCCCTGCCGCTGCTCAAACATCGCCAGATGCTGAAGGTAACTCAAAAAGCCCAGCGCCTGACATTTACCCCGGGCCAGCCGATCATGCGCCGCGACCAGCATGTCGAAACGTTTTTCATCATCTCGCGCGGCGAAGTGGATATTGTGCTGGAAGGGAAGAATAACCAGGATTTCACCGTCTCAAAACTGATGCCAGGCCAATATTTTGGTGAAGTGGAGCTGATCCGTGGAGGCAAGGCGATTGCAAGCGTGCGCGCTTCTGGCGAAAGCCAGGTGGAGCTTCTGGCACTGACACGCGAAGATTTTCACGATCTGTTGAAAGAATCGCCGATCACCGAGGAAGCAATTGCTCGCACTGTCCAGCACCGTCTGGACGAAAATAAATCAGGAGATCAGCGCGGCTGGCGATTTTGGCCGTTTGGATAAAATATGATGCGACCACGTTGGCGAAAAGTATTTTCAGATTTGGTGGACAACAAGCTGCGCACCGCGTTGGTGGTCTTTTCGATCGCGGTGGGTGTATTTTCGATCGGGGTCATCTCCGGCGCTTATGTGATTATCGCAAATGACATGAGCGCCAGCTACTCGGCCAATAACCCGATGAATGTTGAACTGCGCATGAGCGACCCGTTCGACAGCACCCTTGTCGATACGGTCAAGGGCATGCACGGCGTGGCCGAAGCCGAGGGGCGGCGCATTTTTGCCATGCGTGTGCGCGTTCCAGGCAGTCAGCAATGGACCACCCTCGACCTGGTGGCGATCTCAGATTTTAAGAAGATTAAGGTCAACCTGTTCAAACCGCTCAGCGGCCAGATCGACCCGGCCAAAAAACAGGTTGTCCTGGAGAAAAAAGCATTCGCAACCTTAAAAGTGCCGGTCGGTTCAACGCTTGAATTTGAACTGCCAGACGGCACCACCCGCAGCATGCCCGTGATCGGCGTTGTGCAAGACCAGACCACCGGGGCGGGAGACTTCCTGGCCCCACCGTTTGCCTATATCAATACGGATACGCTCACATTTCTGCGCCAGCCAGACAGCTTCAACCGCATGTTTGTGACTCTGACGGACGGGAAAAACGATGATTTGCACCTGCGCCAGATGGCGGCCAATATTAAGGACAAGGTCGAGAAGACCGATATTGCCGTCAGCCGGACACGCGTGGCCAAGACCAACGAACACCCGATGGCGGCAACCGTTCAAGCCATTTTGGGAATCTTGCTGGCCCTGGGTGTCTTGATCCTGTTCCTGTCCAGCTCACTGATCGCCAACACCCTGAGCGCACTGCTCAACCAGCACCTGCGCCATATTGGGGTGATGAAGTTGATCGGCGGGCGGCGCAACCAGATCTTTGAAATGTATATCACCCTGATCATGGCCTTCGGTGTGATTGCCCTGCTGATTGCCGTACCCCTGGGTGGGCAAGGCGCCTTCGGCCTGGCCGCTTTTATCGCCGATAAGATGAATTTTAGCTTGCTGGGATATCGCATCGTGCCGCTGGCGTTTGTGATCCAGATTGTGGTGGGGCTGGCAGTGCCGCTGCTGGCCGGGCTGATACCGGTCTTGAATGGCTCGCGCATTACCGTTCTGCGCGCCATCAGCGGTGACGCCGCCCGCGAAACCGAAAGCAAGCACCCCGCCAGCGGACCAAAGCACGAAACGCGCTGGGAACATTTCCAGACCCGGGTAACCCTGGCCCTGGGAAGACGCGGCATCCACATTCCGCGCCCGTTGTTAATCTCGCTGCGCAACACTTTTCGGCGCCGTGGGCGCTTAATGCTGACCCTGTTCACCCTGACGATGGGCGGGGCTATTTTTATCGCCGTTTTTAATGTGCGCGTGACCCTGTTTGATTATATCGATGCGATCGGCAAATATTTCAAGGCCGATGTGACCGTCACCTTCGATCGTCCTTACCGGTTGAAGGAAGTCGAAATGGCCGGGATGAAGTTCCCGGGTGTGATAAAGGTGGAGGGATGGGCCTTTGCCAATGCTGAGGTGCTCTATCCCGATAAGACCGCGGCTGAAAACCTGATCATTATGGCCCCTCCGGTTGCCAGCACACTGGTAGAACCGATCCTGGTTTCAGGCCGCTGGCTGCAAGCCGGAGACAGCAAAGCCATCACGGTTAGTGAGAGTATTTTAACCAAATTTCCGGCGCTGAAACCCGGGCAGAGCCTGCGCATGAAGGTGGATGGCAAGGAAGACGATTGGAAGGTGGTCGGGATCTTTAAATTTGTCAGCCAGCAAGGCACGATTGGGTATGGAACCTATGAATATATTTCCAGGTTCACCAACATGGCAAATCGCGCGGTTTCGTTCCGTGTGGTTAGCGAAAAGCATGACGATGCCAGCCAGCAAAAACTGTCCGAAAGCCTGGATAAATATTTCCGCGACCAGGGTTTCCATGTGACCGAGACACGCACCGGAAAATCGACGCTCTCGACCGCTTCTGAAAGCCTGGATATCCTGGTGGCCTTCCTGCTGGTGATGGCCTTATTGACGGCTTCGGTGGGATCGATGGGTTTGGCGGGCACCATGGGTATGAATGTGTTGGAACGCACACGCGAGATCGGTATTATGCGATCGATCGGCGCGGTTGACCGTGAAATCATGCGCACCGTCATCGTCGAAGGCGTGGTGATCGGCAGCATATCCTGGTTCCTTGGGGCGCTGTTATCATTTCCGTTCACCTATTTACTCTCAACCATCGTCAGCCTGGCGATTTTCAATTCGCCCATTGACGTACATTTCACCTGGCTCGGGTATGTCATCTGGCTGGGCGTTGTACTGATCCTTTCGGCTTTGGCCAGTATTCTACCGGCGCGCAATGCTGCCAGTTTGACCATCCGCGAGGTGCTGGCGTATGAATAACCTTTCAAATCTACACCATCCGTGTTTGAATGAGCAGCGGATGAACAACCCTTTAAAAAGAAGGCGAAAATGAAAAAAATTACTCTCAACTTATTGATCATGCTGCTGGTTTCGCTGTTAATGGCGGCCTGCAGCACACAGACTGCAGCTCCCACGCCAATCCCGGGTGTAAACGCGGAGGCGGTGGTGGCTGAAGGGCACATCACCCCGAATCAGGATTTGAAATTATCCTTCGTTGCGCGCGCCAAGATCGCCGATGTGCTTGTCAGCGAAGGTGAGCTGGTGAAAAAAGGAACTGTACTTGTGCGCCAGGGAAACAGCGAACAGGCCCAGGCTGTGCTGGCGAGTGCCAACCTGGAACTGTCCTCGGCTCAACAAGCTTATGATAATTTTATTCGCACCGCCGGGCTGTCATCCGCCGATGCTTTTTCGGCTTACCAGAAGGCCCAGGTTGAGCGCGCTGCTGCTCAGCTGTTGTGGGAAGCGGTCGATCCGAACAAGGTGCAGGATGATATTGACACGGCTCAGACCGATGTGCAGGATAAGAAGAAAATTCTGGACGATGCCAATGATACGCTCAAGAAATATCTGGATCTAAAGACCGACAACCCGACCCGCCGCAAAGCCGATGAAGATGTCCGCACCGCCCAGGCCAATTACGGCACGGCCCTGCGCAAGGTCGAGGAGCTTACCCGTTCGATCGACACGCCTCGCGCTGCTCTGGATGCTGCCCTGGCTGCCGAGGCCGAAGCCAAACGCAGCTACGAAAATACGCTGAATGCCAGCCCTGATCCCGATAAAAAAACCATTATCGAAGCGCGGCTGAACAATGCAAAGGCTCAAACCGCTGCCGCCCAGGATTCGCTCAACAATTTTGAACTCAAGGCTCCGTTTGATGGCACCGTGACGGATGTGAACGTCAAGGTGGGCGAACTGGTGGGCAATGATAAATATGCCATCCAGATGGCGGATACCAGCCAGTGGTATGTCAAAACCAGCGACCTGACCGAGCTGGAGGTTGTCAACGTCAGCCCAGGGCAGGCAGTCGAAATTGCACCCGATGCTTTGCCGGATCTGATCCTGAAGGGAAGTGTGGAGAGTATCAGCCAATCCTACATCTCGCAGGGTGGCGATATCCTGTACACGGTCAAGATTACGTTGATCGATACGGACCCGCGTTTGCGCTGGGGAATGACGGTCCAATCCACATTCACCCCGCCCACGAAGTAGGACTCGTTCTGACGACACCAAACCACCTGTTTTTGCGGTTGACAACAGCGCTATTTATGAGTAAACTGAGTAACGATATCCGGATTACCCAAGGAGAAAGCGAATGGCAACTGCGCGCGATTTGATCAGGAACAAAAGTGTTTCCCAAATTTTATCGATTTCACCTGATGCGAGCGTGCTCGATGCGATCAGGCTGATGGCGGAGCACAATGTCGGCGCGGTGCTGGTTGAAGCGCTTGCCGATCAGGTGAAGGGTATTTTGACCGAGCGCGATGTGATATTAAAGATTGATGCGCAAGGCCGGACTGCTGCTGGCACAAAAGTGCATGAGATTATGACTGAAAAGGTTTTGTTTGTTGAGAGCAGGCAGTCGGTGGAGGAGTGCATGGAGTTGATGAATTCCAAGGGTATTCGCCACCTGCCGGTGTATGAAAATGGCGATTTGCTCGGTTTGATTTCCATCCGGGATGTGCTTCGTGAAGTGATCGCTGAACAAAAGAATATGATCTCTCACCTGGAGAACTATATCAGCGGGTTTTAGGATCAATCAATCAGCCTGCGTGGAACAAAAAGAGAGTCGGTCTCAACCGACTCTCTTTTTGTATTGCATAGTCCCCGCCCCCGTCATTGCGATAGTCCCGGTTCCCGCACGAGGCCACAACCGGCATAGTGCAAGAGCGCCGGTTTCGCACACCTGTCCCGATGTTCTTCGGGAATGACAGGAGTCTGGAGGCAAGAGCGCCGCTCGCGTAGGAGGCTGGGACACGAAAATCACAATTTATGAGCAAGGCATACTATAATGGGCGCGAGATTGGCGTCGGGCTGGATACGGAAAGGAAAACCATGAAACGAAACTACGCGCTTGGGTTTGCTTTTGGAATACTCTTTCTCTTTTTTATTCAGATGACAGGCGTTTTGGTGCAGTCCATTTATATCCTGGACCTGATGCATACCAGCCTGGATGAAAAAGCGCTGGGATTACTCTTTTTCTTCACACCGGCACTGCTCTTTTTCGCCCGGCGCAAGTTCCCTAGCTGGGGAATTGGCCTGATATTCTGCCTGCTCCTGATTTCCAGGGGCGCAAGCCCGTACCTGAACACGCTTGGCAAAATGATCGCCTCAGGAGTCGGGATTGGCAGCGTGCTGATGCTGCTTCCATTCCTGTTTACCGCCAGAATAAAAGGCGACGAGGCCCAAACGGGCATCGAACGGACAGCTTCTGCCGGGCTGGGATTGGCGATCGCGCTGTCTGTCTTGCTGCGCACAGTCAATTTTGGCATCGATTGGTCGCTGACACCCGCCGGAGGCTGGGTAGGCGGCGGATTTGGGCTGCTGCTCGGTTGGGCACTGACCCAACTGCACCTGAATCAAGCCCCGGCAAGTCAGAAAAAGAGGCTGAATGTTGGCGCGGCTATCTTTGGGACAATCTTGATCCTGACCCTGGTGACGCTGGCATTTTCGGCCCCCGCTGTGATCGCCCGCTGGACAGGAGAAAATTATGCCCTGATCGTGCTGGCGGTCAGTTTCTTCTCAAGTTGGGCATTTTTGACCATGAACGAACCCGGGCTTTTGAGACGCCTGCCGCGCTGGGGATTAATCGCCCTGAACAGCGTTTTCGGATTAAGCCTGGTCGGGACGATCCTGGCACAGACGGTCGCATTCCCGACCTCGCCCGAGGCGCCAGCTGTCCTGGTGGCAGCCCCGAGCCTGGCACAACAAATCCCGCTGGCGCTGATGCTGCTGCTCTTCCCGGTGCTTTTCCTCGATCTGGATCTCTTTTTGAAAAGAATCCAGCAAGAAGACCCCGCCCCGGCTGACCTGCTGCCGGGCGTCTTGCTCGGAAGCTTTGCACTGGTGCTGGTTGTTTTTATGCAAATCTTTACGAATGTGTGGGGCTACGTCGACCCTGTCAGCACGCCCTTCAGGAATAAATTCTGGCTGCCCTATTTCCTGGTTGCGGCTGCGCTGGTTGTAGTGGTGTGGAGATTGGCGCGAAATCCGCAGGGGGGAGAGCGCCCGGCAGCCGTCGTGAGACCGAATCTGGTCTGGGCCATGCTGATCGGGATTATTTTTCTTGTGACGGGTCTTAAGGTGCAGCTTGCCCAGCCAGCCACTCCGGCTGATCCCGGGAAAACCTCCCTGGTGGTGATGACTTACAATATTCAAGAGGGTAACGACGGGTTCGGAGAAGAAGCCATTGACCGGCAGTTGGCGGTCATCCGTAAGATTTCACCGGATATCCTGGCGCTGCAGGAAACCGACTCGACGCGCATATCGCTGAATAACAACGATGTTGTGCGCTATTTCGCGGAAAAGCTGGGCTACTATTCCTATTACGGCCCCACCACGGTGACAGGCAGCTTTGGCACAGCCATTCTGTCCAGGTACCCGCTTCAAAATACGCGCACGGTTTTCACCTACAGCGACACCGATGAGATCGGCACGGCGGAGGCCGAGATTGAGGTGGGCGGACGCCGCATCACGATTTACGATGTGCACCCGGATGGGTCGGATACCGCCAAACTGGTCTTTGCCAAACAGCTGCTGGAGCGTTCGAGCGCCAACACGGATGTGATCGCCCTGGGGGATTTCAATTCGCACTCCACGGATGCGCCTTATCAACTGATGGCGGGCAAATACGGCAACGCCTGGATGAGCGCCTATCCAAATGGGGCGGCTCCGGCAGATGGTAAAAATCGGATCGATCACATTTTCTTTTCGGCCTCTTTGCAAGCGAGAAACCCGGAATACCTGTGGCCGCCCGACTCTGCCACGGATCATCCCGCTCATTGGACCGAGATTTTTTGGGATCGCTAAAATATCGTCAATAAAGGTTAAAGCGTCGCTCTGCCTCTTTAAAAAACTTTAACAGGATTTCCAGGCTGGGAAGGATAAACCTTGCTGGCCCCTGCGGGTCGGTTCTATCCTCCCTATCCTGCCATTATGTTAAACCAGCTCTCCAAATGGGGCAGGCTGGGGGTCGCTCTTGCGATTCAAATTTCCTCGAAAACCTGAATTACGATTTCAGTTTCATCCAAAAATATCGCTCAGGCAGATTCAGCAATCGCCCAGACTGTGACCTTGTTGCGCCCGGTATGTTTGGATCGATACATAGCGTTATCGGCTTTGATGATAATTTCGTCGGCTGTCTGTCCATGTTCGGGGTAGCAAGCCACGCCAAAGGACATCGTTACGCTCAGGTCTTGCCCCGCATGTGCGATGATGACTTCCTCGCACTTATGCCTGATTTCTTCCGCGCGCTTCACGGCAATATCCAACCTTATGCCTGGTAAGACCAACAGAAATTCCTCGCCGCCATAACGGCAGGCAATATCCGAGCCACGCGTATGTTTTTCCTGCAGGCGGGCAATTTCCACTAAAAATTGATCCCCTACTTTATGCCCATAGCTGTCGTTGATCACTTTGAAGTGGTCAATATCTGAAATGATAACGCTAAATACATCGTTCTCGCGCCTGGCTCGCGCTATTTCACGTTCCATGGTTTCGTTCAGAAAACGACGGTTGTACAACCCGGTCAACGGATCGTGGGTGGCTTGTTCCAGCAGTTCTTGTTGAAGATTTTCAACTTCAGCTACACGCAGCTGGAGTTGTTCATTCGCAGTTTTTAGTTTTTCATCGGCTTGTTTCTGCACGCTGATATCACTGATCACAACCCGAATTGCTGGAGATGAATCGTACAATTGATTGAAGGTTATTTGCAAGTGCGCCCAGAACAGCGATCCATCCTTTTTCACCATCTGCAGATCGCTACCCTGTGAATTGCGTGTGTTAATAAGGTTCCTTTGGGCTAAATAGAAACTGTCCTGATGTTCCTTGACTATAAACCGATTAAAAGGCTTTTTTTTCAACAAACTACGACTAACCCCCAGCAATATAGCGGCTGTCAGGTTGGTTTCCAGGATCAATCCTTTTTCGTTGACAATACAATAGCCGACTGGCGCAAAATCAAACAAATCGACATAGTGATCTCGAACAGATTCGAGTTCACCTTGCGTTCTGTGCAGCTCACCATTCTTGGATTCCAGTTCAAATTGATATTCGCGCAGATCATTTACCAGGTTGTCACGCGCGCTAAACGCTAACTTTAATTCCTGGTTTGTTTTTTCCAGCGCCTCTTCCATGCGCTTGCGCGCGGTAACATCATGAATGATGGAAAACAACAAACTACGGCCTTTCGCTTCGATCGGTCCAGAGTACACTTCCACATCCCGTATTTCGCCGGAGGCCAGACGGTGGCGGAAGTAGGATAATTTAGACTTTTTAGTGGCAGCAAGTTTCATTTCAGCTTTGATCTGATCATCAGACAGGATGTTAAGCTGGTTGATATTCATCTTTTCCAGGTCGGCAATCGTAAAACCATAAAAACTGGCCGCAGCCTGGTTAACTTTTACGATGGCACCGCTGTCTGGATCAATCATGATTTTAATGGCGGCGTTTTGTTCAAAGATACCGTGGTATAGCTGTTCACTGGCACGCAATGATTCTTCAAAATCCTTGCGCTCGGTTACATCGGTATGAGTTCCAAACATCATTAATGGCTTGCCAGCATCAGTATAAGTAAACACACGGCCACGGTCATGGATCCAAATCCAGCGTCCGTCCTTATGTTTCATGCGCAGCTCGCAATCATAATAAGACAATTCACCTGTAAAATGGCGCTCCAACAATTCATCGGATTGTTTCAGATCATCGGGATGGGCCAATATTTCCCAGGTCTTAATACTGGTGGGAGCCAATTCGGCCAGCGAATATCCGATAATCTGCGCCCATTGTTCATTGAATATCGTTTCCCCACTCTGGATATTCCAGATCCAGGTACCTGTGCGCGTACCTTCGATAATATTCTTCATCTGCCAATTTACTTCTAGCAGCGCCTCTCCCGCCCGCTTGCGTTCGGTGATGTC
>CAIMZS010000390.1 GCA_903846015.1 uncultured Anaerolineae bacterium
AATGCCCATTCCCTAACAAATACAATTGATTGACGATTCCACTGCAAAATACAGCTTTAGCACGAACGCATTATTCGTGAAATTCGTCCCATTCGCGCCCTTATTCGTGATTAAATTTTGCTCTTTGAGATTTTCCGCGATAGTCCCGGTTCCAGCACGAGGTGAAATTCAAAGTTAGCCTGGTGCCTTCATATAAAAAACGCAGAAATGACCTTAAAACCGCGTTTTCCGCGATAGTGCCCGTTATAGGCCAGGGCAGATCATCCGCGTCCAATGGTTTTTTACCACGCCAAATCCCAGAGAACCCAGGAAAATCCAATTCAGTGCCGTGACGATTATGCTATACTAACGTCTCATCCTGATCGCCAAAAGAGAAAACGCCATGAACATCTCCGAGCTTTTCCTACTACGCTATGACCCGCTCTACCAGTTCTGGCTCGGCTCCATTTGGGACATCGTTTCAGAAGAACTGATGCGCCAACGCCCTGATCCCCGGGTCAACTCCATCGCCTGGAACCTGTGGCACCTGACCCGCGCGGAAGACTTTGGGGTCAACCGCTTTGTGGCCGAGCGCTCCCAAATCTTGATTGCGGGCGATTGGACCCAAAAATTGAACCTGCCCTGGCGCCATTCCGGCAACGGCATGTCATTTTCCGAAGTCGATGACTTCAACCAACGCATCGATCTGCCGGCCCTGCGCGCCTATTCAGACGCAGTCCAGGCCAGCACCCGCGAAGTCATCAACCTGCTGCCTGGCCTGGATCTGGATGCCAGCTTGAAGGTTGAACACGTGCGCATGGTTGTTATAGATGAAGGACTGGCTCACTCAGATGCCGAAGGACTGATCCAGAACTATACCGGCTGGTCAAAGGGCAAATGCCTGATGACCCTGGGCCTGACCCATTCCTACCAACACGTTGGGGAAATTGATGTCATCGCCAGTCTATTGGGCATCAATTTCGATTAAACTACATTCTGCCAACCCCACTCACCAACCCAGGAAAACCACACTTTTTTTAAAGGGAGCCTTATGCCACCCATCGTGAAGCGTATCTTCTGGTTCGTTAATAAATTTTTCATGGTTCCCATGTTCCGGCTTGGGTTTGGCCCCTTCTTCGGCAACCCTTTTTCGGGCTATATCATGGTACTCAAGGCCGTTGGCCGGAAAACTGGCAAAGTTCGCTACGCCCCGGTTAACTATGCCATCCACAAAGGCGATATTTACTGCATCTCAGGCGGGCGGCAATCTTCCGACTGGTATCGCAACCTGCTGGCCAACCCGCGAATCGAAGTGCTCCTGCCTGCCGGACCGGTCTTCGCGAGCGTCGAAGAAATAGCCGACGCCCCCGAAAGACTGATCATCATCCGCCAGGTGTTAAAAAATGCCGGCTTCGCCGGTTTCTTTGAAGGCTACAATCCCTACAATATCAGCGAAATTGAGCTGGCTGCCAAAACCAGCGATCTGCCGCTGCTGCGATTGCGCCCCATTGGCATCGCCAACGGCGCCTGTGACCCGGGCGGATGGGCATGGGTATGGGTCTTCATTTCCATGCTTGCCGTCGTCTGGATCCTGTTGCGATAACATCTCTTGCGCCCATTTTACGATGGCGCTTTTCTGCTCAGTCCTGCCGCAGCTTCCAGCATTCATCAAAACATTATTTTCACCGCGTTCTCCAGCTCAACACAATGGTCTCGGATGCCACCCAATCAGGATGGCAGGTGGCGATACATTCCTTCAGCCCGCGCGCCAACCAGGAAGTTTTAACCGCCTACGCTCAAGCCTTGAACGGAGCCTCAAACAAAGGGCTAAGGCTGCGCCTCGAACATACCGGTGTCATCACCGATGCCGAAGTGCAAGAAATGGCCCGCCTGGGTAGCCTCAAACCCGGGAAGTACGCCGACCTGGTGATTCTATCCGGAAACCCGCTGACGACCGCCGTGGAACAAATCCCCGACATCAAGGTGCTCATGACCATGGTGGCGGGGCAGCCCGGTTACTGCACCGCGGATCAACACGCGATTTGCATTGGAGCGACGCCATGAAACTCAACCCGAACAATCTTAAAATTTCCACCTTAGCGGTACTCTGGATCAGCCTGATAGCCAGCGGCGCGCTTGTGGCGGTCATAACCATCCGCTACAGCTACAATATTCTCACACTGACGTATTCGGGGATTGGTGTATTTATCTTGTTGTGCGCCTGTGCAGCGCTGTGGTGGCTTACCCGGCGACAAACCCAACCCGGGCAGGCCAGCCTGATCGAGCATGCCATCCAGATTGGCATGGTTCTCGGGCTTTTATGGATCATTGAAATAAGCATTAATAATTTTATCGCCCCCCCTCTGCCTGCTCGCGATACGATCGACAACCTCTTTTGGGCAGTCATCACCCTGGCAACCATCGCGCTGGCCACCAGGCAAACCATTCAAACCGGTAGCTTTTCGGATGCGGTCACAATTGGCGCATGGAGCGGCTTCACCAGCGGGGCGCTGTCCTGCGGGATGGCCCTGGTGGTAATCGTTTTCGCCATGCCGTTTATCACCCGAGATCCTCTCAATGTTGCCGAGTGGGCGGCGCGCGGAACAGACATCAGCGCGCCAAATATGGCGGCCTATTTTGCCTATGAAACCCTGGCTGGCGCCTTCCTGCACCTTGTCTTGCTCGGGATCATTTTTGGAACAATCCTGGGGCTGCTGGGTGGCGCCATCGGGAAAAGCTTCGGGTGGGTCTTAAAAATGGCGAAGCCGCACTGAGATCAGGCCGGCGCTAGGGCAGCCACTCGCCTTTTTTCACCAGGCCCCCATCGGTTTCGTAAATTTCATAGACCAGCTCCATCGGAAAAACCTGCGAGAGCATGGCCTGGGCCGGGCAGTATTTTTGCGCAGAGAGCGCGATGGCGCGCACCAGGGCGGCCTCGTCGACCGAACGACCGGTCACCAGGTAGGTGATGCGCGCTTTCGTAAATACGTGCGGGTGGCTATCCGGCTGACTGGCTTGAACATGAACATCAAATCCGGTCACAACCTGCTGTTTCTTGCGCAGGATGGAAATGACATCCATAGCCGTACAGCCGCCCAGGCTGACAAGCATCAACTCCAACGGGCGAAAACCGCTGTCCACCCCGCCCGCGCCGGCATCGGCATCCAGCGGCACACTAAAACCCGTGCCAGCGCTGCCGGTAAAACTCATAGCCTGATTCCAGCTTACCTTTGCATCCATCCTGCCTCCTTACTGACCATCGATCAGCGGCGTCACATATTGTTCCAGCGCTTCGCGGGTGATCGGACCGACCCAGGACAACCGGACGATACCGCTCCGGTCGATCACAAAAGAGGCTGGCAGCACTTCCGTTTTAAAGGAGGTTGTCGCCACCCATTTCGGATCCGGCCAAACCGGGAAACTCAACCCATAGCTCTTGGCAAAAGCTGCCACCTCGGCATTCGGCTCCCCGTCCTCAATCGCCACGACCACAAAACCAGCCTGGTGGTGATCCTGGTAATACGCTTCCAGGGTCGGCATCTCGTCCTTGCAGGGCGGACACCATGTCGCCCAGGCATTGTACAACACCACCTGCCCTCTGAAATCTGCCAACGCCACCGGTTGGCCGTTCAGATCGGTGAGATTAACTTCCGGGGCCGGATAATTGACCTGCACCGGCACTGCAAATGCAGCGTTTTGCTGCACGGCGGCCTGCGCCTTGGGGATCAACAGGATGACAGCCACCGCCACCAGGATGAGACCAGTCCCGACGATCAGCAAGAAAATGCTTTGCATATTCCGGGCGCGAATCTTCTTCGCGCCCGGGTGTATTTTTTGTCCTTCAACTGTCATTATTTTCCAACCGTGCGCATTAACTCGGCCAGCAGGTTGCCTTCCGGCACAGCGCCAACGATGCGGCCCGCCCCGTCGTTGATGATCGTATCGGGCACGCCGCTGATATCATAACTTTGTGAAAGTTCCTGGAATTCCATCGCTTCCACGCCTTCCGCCAGGACCATCTCCGGGTTTTCCATTGCAATCTTATGCGCGAGCAGCACGGCTCGCGGGCAATGGGGTCAGGTGGGGGTGACAAACACCTGCAAATGCAAAGGTTTGGTCAAACCCTTGATGAATGCCCGTGTTTGCTGGGTAAGCCCCGAATCGCGTCCCGAAACCAGCAGAAAATCCTGGATCAGGGTGTTGAATTCGTGCCCGGATGGAATACCCAGGTAGCGAATACCGTAGTCACTGATGCGCTCGCCATCCCTGGCAGCGATGACAATGGCGGGAGCCTTGCCCTGCACCTTGTAGAGGCTGGCAAGCTCAGGCTCTTGATCAATATCATGCACACTCAGGCTGATCTTTTCGGAGAGTTCAGCCACCTCACTCAAAAGCTGCTCGGTGGTTTCGCAGCCTTCGCAGTCACTCTTGGTGACAAACAAAAGCACCTGAACCGGGTTCTGCAGCTGCGCAAACACCTCGCGGATCTGGACAATTATTTGTTCTGGGAGCAATTTTTCCATTTTTTCTCCTTAACGCCCACACGGGGACGGGTTGAAATTTATCAGGTGCAGCCGCCGCCCGGGCCTTCGCTATAGCCGCATGACGGACATTCCAAATCCAACAAACCATTATAATCCAGCATTCCCACTCCGCAGCGCGGGCAAAGCTCGCCGCGTCGAAAAGGCGCTCGCACCTGAACGCGCACCTCATCGACCACCTGATCCGGCCCGGGAGTTGGGAGATTAACCATCATCCAATCTTCAATCTTCAATCTTCAATCTTCAATCCCCGGGGGTCTTGGGCAGCAAATCATCCAGCTTCAAGGTTCTGAAAAGCCTGCCGCGCACATCATCGGGCAATTCAGTCTCTTTGGCGCTTTCCTGGTAAAGATAGATGGTGCGCGTCATGGTGTCATACACCACCCGGCAGTTTTGGCACCCGTTCATGTGGCGCTGAAGCTCCTGGCAGGCATCCTCAGGCAAATCGCCATCGATGAAATCCGAGAGATTGCCCAGCAGTTCTTTACAGCTCAACGACTCGTTGTCGCCTGTTGAAAAATTATGATTATGGTTCATCTACATTCTCCTGGCGCAACCGTTCACCAAAATATTCTGACAATTGTTCACGCAAGTACAGCCGGGCTCTCAGCAAGCGCGTCTTGACAGCCGTTTCGGTCAGATCCAGGGCCTCGCCGGTTTCCCGGATGGACAGGCCCTCGATATCCCGCAGTAAAAATACCACCCGCAGCTTCTCTGGCAGAGATCGAATGGCGCGCTCGAGCTGTTGCCTGGCTTCACCGCTTTCCAGTTCGGTTTCAGGCAGGCCGCCCCAATCAGCCAACTCCCTGGGCGGTTGGGCTTCGTCATCTTCCGGTTCCTCATCCAGCGAAACGGAAGGGCGCTTGCGGCGCATCAGCATCAGGGCTTCATTGGCAGCAATCCGATACAGCCAGGTGGAAAGGCTGGAGCGGCCTTCAAAATCGGCGACATGCCGCAGGGCATTGACAAACGTGGTTTGAAGCACATCTTCCGCATCCTGCTCATTGCCCATCATCTTTAGTGCCAGGCGATAAATGGGTGTGGAATAAGCCTCCACCATTCGGGCAAAATGCACCCTGTCACCGGCGCGCAGTGCCTGTAGTGAAATACCGGACGTATTTTCTGGTTCTATCATATTGGATGTTCCAACTCGCAAAAGGTTACATTCTCAAGGGACTGAAAAGATCAGTCCTATTTTATATCATTAAACGAGCATTCACCCCAGCGAACTGAAATTGACATACCCCGTCATTGCGAGCGGCGCTCTCCCGCGTGGCAATC
>CAIMZS010000391.1 GCA_903846015.1 uncultured Anaerolineae bacterium
ATGTGCAGAAAGTAATTGGCGAAATATTCCTTGATGATATATCCCTTGTATCCCAGGCAAATGATGAAATCGTCGATACCGTGCGCCGAATAGATTTTAAGGACATGCCACAGAATGGGCTTTCCACCGATCTCAACCATGGGTTTTGGTCTGAGATGAGATTCTTCACTGATACGAGTGCCTAAACCACCGGCAAGGATGACTGCTTTCATAAATTTTTCTTATTTCGAGGGAGAACCCTCTCCTGTGGTTAAAGACATCGCCAGAGTCGTCATTGCAAAATTAGATATTCCAAATGATAACTTACGCGGATCACCGTTCCCTGGAAGTTCTGGTGGAACATCCGTTTCGATAAACAAGGAATTCTGGCCTGGAGACAGGGTAACAGGGGTGAGCTGCACAACCGCGCCGCTGAGCCCCAACAAAAAATTCTGTAATATATCGCCATTGATTCCGATCGTCACATTTCTCGGCTTTAGAGTTCTCAAGGTAAAGCTGATAGATGTCCGCATGGGATTGTTGCTTTGGTTAAATATGTTGATCACGGCACGACTTGACACGGCCCATCTGTGACTCCCTTCGTCTCCCAACCAGCCTGCACCATAAACCAGTGGAAATTCGTGAATAATTGCAACGGGTTTCAATCTGATTGCAATCAAGTCTCCATTATCCGCTATCACAGGCCTGTTAGCATTGGTAAAACCGCTTATTAACCGATCTCCCTTATCATCATATCCCCTGCGATTAATCGTAGTGGCGGCAAATCCATAAGCTTCCAATTTAACAGCCATATCTTCTGGGGCTAATTTACTTAGCTCAATTTGCCAATTGGCATCGTGGCGGCCCTTGTCTGTACCATATGAGTAACGTAAGTGCTGCGTGAACAAGTATGGCCTGAAATGCTCATAATCAACCATTTGATTAAATCGACCATACTCAGGAAAAGCGATCACGGGCAATTGAAATACCATCGAATTCTGCAACAATTGTGATTCCATTTTTTTTGCGAAATCACGGTCGGATTGTACAAAATTAGCTGTTTGCTGAATTTGTTCTGCCGAAACTTTTTGCGGCAATTGGTCCCACAATCCTATGACAACAATTGCAACTGCCACAGGTAAGACCATTTTTGCTGGACATTTTCGAGATAATTGACGTACTATAAATAGCAAGACGATAGCCAATATAAAAATACTGTAACGGTTGGTACCTCGAAACAAAATCAACCCAAATGTTCCCAAAAGCAGATTGATTCCTCCAACAAGGGAAAACATCAAAACCCAAAGGATTTGCCATGCATGCACGGGAATAAACTGCAACTTTCCTTGAAGGATGCGGTACAGAGCAATTCCCGCCAACCATGTCAAACCCAACAACCCCACGAGCCCCAGATAGGGGCTTCCCATCTCACCTTTAATCCAGGTGACCAGGAAGTAGTGTCCCTTCCCATAATCAGCCCAGAAATGCCATCGGTGATTTCCTATAGGAAATATCAATTCGGGAATCTTCAGCGCGTATAATTCCAAATCAGCCAAATTGCGGGATACTGCTTGATAATTTGCGCCATTAACCAACGAGTAGCTAATGGTGTCGGCATTCATGAGTAGAAAGTACGCCGCTGTTACGCCAATCAACAATAACGGAAACCGGGTCAGAGAATATTGTTTTCTGGCGAGATGCAGTAACACCGCAAACCCGAGAAATTGCAGAAACATTCCTGTATAGTAGACATTAAATACTCCTGTAAGTGCGGCAATCGCGATTGCCCCCCACCACTTAGGGCTGTTAATTTTAATTGGCATAGATGAATAAGTCCACCAGGTTACCAGCAGTCCTAGCGGCACTATCCAGTAATATGACAGGGTGATATGCGGCAGACTTCGCCAGAAAATATAATTGGAAAAAGCAAACAGGATGGCACCAGAAAATACAAATGCTGAACGGTATTTCAATTTTCCGCCCACATACCAAAAGGAAAGCCCGGCTGATAGATGTGCCAGCATTACCATAAAATTGGCAGCAGGAAAGAGTCCCACGAATCTGCCCAGCCATCCCATAATTGCAAAGATAAACTCTTCCGCCAATGGATAGTCATTCCAATTGGCGGAAAAGGGAGCATTCAGATGCCTCACCCACTTATAGCAAACGGGGACAATATCTCCATCCATAAAAGCTTTCGCAAATGCCATTCCAAGCCAGGAATCTCCCTCATAGCGTAATGGTGTTTCCCAAGCGACTATGGAAGTTCGGTTATATATCCATAACCAAATTAATATAATTGACAGGCATAAAGCAATCCCTGAGAATAACTTTTCATGCTTTTTAAGAAAGGATAACAATTATGAACACCTATATAAGTACGATTTCATTGTGTTCACTACGACCGCAAGAACATGTCTTTTATCCAGACTTTCAACTGATTTCTCGCATTATCTGAAACAAAACCATTCCACCGCCAAGCCGCAATGATGAATGAAACGAGTAAACGTATCACAAACCAGCGAGGATGGTCACTCCTGTTTGTTTTGCTCTCCACCACTGCATGAGCATAATTAAACAGCCAGCGATCCGGCGCCTGGCCGAACAGCTTTTTGAACATATCGTTGATTTCCCTGTGCACCTTCACTCTGGCGCCCAGTGTTTTGTTTTCTGCGTATAGCCTGGAGCCGGCAAGTTTCTCTTCAAGGTAAGCAAAGCGTACGCCTGCCTTGCCGAGACGCAGCCAGTATTCATAGTCCATGCAGTATGACAAAGATTCATCCAAAAGTCCGTGATTTTCTGCCACCCGCCGTCTGAAAAAGAGCGCTGGTTGGCAAATGAAGCAGGTTTCCTTGAGTCGCTCGAGGTCCCAGGGTTCCGTGGGGTAGGGCTCAAAAGCGTGGTCTTCGAGATTGATATGGTCCGCCATGCCATACACTACGTCGATCTCCAGGTTAGCTTCAAAGAACGCCACAACGTAGGCAATGGCACCGGGATAATAGATATCATCAGAGTTCAACCAGCCGATGACCTCACCATCTGTGTCGCGGATCCCTTTGTTGACCGCATCGGTTTGCCCATTGTCTTTCTTCGATATCCAACGCACCGGTGGGCTGAAACACTTGAGTATTTCAACTGTATTGTCCGTGCTGCCGCCATCGAAGACCACATGTTCGATTTCTGCGCCTGTCTGGCTGGCCACACTTTGCAGCGTGCGCTCGATAAATTGCCCCTGGTTAAAGGAAGGGGTAACGATGCTAACTTTCATGTGGAAATCTCCTCGGGGAACAATTCAATGCGGTCGGTATTATCTCGGACGATGCTGCACCGCTGCAACATCACAGAGAGCTCTCGTTGATCATCACCAAGTCCTGAACGTGCAGGCACGAAAGTGGGGACAATTTGAATCTGAAAGTACCCCCCCGTAGTTTCCAGCGGTAGCGACAAAACTGCGCTGGCGCCACGAATTATTTTAAGCGGGACCCCTTGAGGCTTTCCGCCACGACTGGCTTGCACGGTGAGTCTTGGCGGCGGCAGCCATTCCGGGGCTGAAAATTCGATCTCGAGGGTTTGCTCGCAGGCTGAGGGGGCCACTTGTATGTTCAAAATAGGACCGGCCCAGCCATCGACATAGGCACCGGTCAGCAGGTTTTCATGCTTTGCGTTGGCCAACGCGAACTGAAAGAGTTCCCAATATTCCCTTGCCATACGTTCCGGATCCGAGAAATCCACGACACGTTGTTGTCCAGCTTGAATGAGCCGTGCGCGCAGCACCTCATCTTCCACCAGAGAGATAATAGCTTGTGCGATTTGCGTAGGGATGCGCGGGTCGAAGAGCATCGCTGCATTGGCCGCCACTTCAGGAAGGGATGTAGTGTTGCTACATGCCACCGGAACACCTGCAGCCATTGCCTCAATGACAGGCAAACCAAAACCTTCATAAAGCGAGGGGAAGATCACACCGCAGCAATTGGCCATCAATGCGGCCAACTCTTTGCTGGGCAGATACCCTGGAAAAAGGACACGATCGCCCAGGTTCATGGTGTGGGCTGCACGCAGCAACCACTCCTGCCGTACTCCAGGTGCGCCAGTGCAGACCAGCTTGACATCAGATGCCAACCCATCATGACAAGCCATACCGAAGGCGGTAAGGAGCATTTCGTGGTTCTTGTGTTTCCAGAAATTGGCAGGGTAAATCAGGTATCGCTGCGGGGTGAGACCAATGCGGTCTAATACGGATTTATCGTTCTCGGATCCAGGCGAGATATGTTGCGCCATGCTCAGGTGGATGGTGCGTATGCACGCTGGATCAAGGTTGCCGTGGGCAATCGCTGTATCCCGGGAGTAATCAGAAATTGCGGTTAGCGCCGTTGCCCGAAGGCAGGCTTCGATGAAGGTGCGGTCACGGTGTACCACATCCTCTGCGGTAAAGAACTCGGGATAGGTTTTATACTGCATGTCATAAATCGTGCAGACGGTCGGAATCCCCGGTTCGAAATAGATTGGGGCGGTAAAAGGGCAAAAGAGAAGCTCGGCGCCCATATCGCGTAACAGCGTCCCGGAACCACTGCGCTTCACCGCCGTGTTAAAGCTATAACCCAAACGGCTAACGGCATCCCTCAGCCTTGCGGGTAAAAGGGATAACACGCGGAAGGCAAAACCCAGTAAGCGTGGCTTAACGGAGCTTGTAACTATGGGACCTACAACCATTAAACGTCGCATGTTTGAGCGGTCCGACGATGCCAGTTCTTCGTGCGAAGCGGCTTGTGTAAGCAGAACGAATTGAGTTTGTGGCACCATTTCAGCCAAGCGGCTCAGCAATTCGAGTATGAAAATCTTTGCGCCCCCGTTTTCTCCACCGGGCAGAACGGGAGTTAAATCCACGGCGATAATTTTGAGAGATTTATTCATTGGGTGTTCCAAAATGTTCCGCCAATTTTTTTATTTCGGGCCAATTTGCATACCTGGTTAGCCAATTGAACCGCGCGCGGGAGAACAAAGCTTGCAAATCCGTTTTCATCGCCTTGATTTGCTCGCCCCGTGCAGCTCTGTCAGACTCAGATTCTCGCAGCCTCCCCGTTAGTTCCTCAATCTGCTGACTCAGTGCAGTTCGGTCAGACTCCGATTCATGAAGCATCACGGTGATATCCTCGATCTGCTGGCTTCGTGCAGTTCGGTCAGACTCCGATTCCCTAAGCATCCCGGTAAGTTCCTCGATCTGCTGGCTCCGTGCAGCCCGGTCAGACTCCGATTCCCTAAGCATCCCGGTGAGCTCCTCGATCTGCTCGCCGCGTGCAGCCCGGTCAGGCTCCAATTCCCTAAGCATCCTGGTGAGTTCCTCAATTTGCTCGCCGCGTGCAGCCCGGTCAGGCTCCGATTCCCTAAGCATCCCGGTGAGATCCTCGATCTGCTGGCTCCGTGCAGTTCGGTCAGACTCCGATTCCCTAAGCATCCCGGTGAGCTCCTCGATCTGCTGGCTCCGTGCAGTTCGGTCAGACTCCG